>JAVLFR010000055.1:0-6557 GCA_046052785.1 Limnohabitans sp.
CCAGACTTCGCGCACTGGTTAGCGGATGAAGGTATCAGTTCTATTTCGCTCAACCCAGACAGCGTGATTGAAACTTGGAAGTCATTGTCAAAGTAAGAAAGCCTTGAATATTTCGTCTTCTTTACCCTCTGAGCCAGAGGCCTTGCCCCCAACCGCGGTGGATACCGCGGTTTTATCAAAACGCGTGTTGATAGGCCTGGTGGGGTTGATGGTTCTAACCGTCGGCTCCTTGGGGATGGCTTGGCTGTGTCCCGATGCCACTCTGTTGCATTTTTTGTGGGTGGCTCAAGCCGTCCCCGTGTTGTATTTGTTTTTGGCTTGGTGGGGCACGCGTTCCTCTCAATTAGATGATGGCCCTACTTAAGTCTTGGCCTTGGCGCGTGGGGTTGCTCAGTTTTTCTGGGCTCGTGTTGTTGACGCTTTTGTTATTGCTGGCTGATTTTGCAGGCGTCCCCAAAGGTGTGGTCAACGGCTTTTTCTTAGTGGCTTCCATCATTGGCTATGCCGTGATCGGCATGGCATGCCGCACCACCATTCCCGATGAGTATTTCGTTGCAGGGCGCCGAATCAGTGCGCCTGTCAACGGCATGGCCACCGCTGCCGATTGGATTTCAGCGGCATCTTTCATCGGTTTGACGGGGCTCTTGCTGTCGGATGGGTTTGTTGGCGATGGTCAGCACCCCGGTGGCTTGGCCTATTTGCTGGGATGGACGGGAGGCTTTTGTTTGTTGGGATTTTTGTTTGCAGCCAAGCTCAATCGATCCCAAGCCACCACGATCCCAGAGTTTTTGGGGCGGCGCTTTGACAGCGCCGCGGTCAGATGGCTGAGCGCTTGGGGCACAATTTTATGCTCCAGTGTGTATTTGGTCGCACAAATCTACGGTATCGGTTTGGTGGCGTCCATGCTTTCGGGTTTGACCTTTGAGTTGGGCGTTTTCTTGGCGCTGGGGGGTGTGCTGTTGTGTTCGTTCCTCGGGGGTATGCGCGCGGTCACTTGGACGCAAGGCGTGCAGTGCGTGGTCATTGTGGTGTCGATGGTGGCGCTCGGCGTGGCGGTGTCATTCAAGACGCAGGGCCACCCGTTTGTTAATCTCGCAGCCGTCCAGTCGTTGCCTCAAATTCAAGCGCGTGCCAAGCAAATTGAGTCGGATCCAGCGGAGCAATCCACTCGCGAAGTTATCAGCATGCGCATGAGTCACTTGGATGTGAAGATCGCTGAGCCAGTTCATGCCCGTGAGGTCGAACGCCAGGCGTTGGCTCAGCAGATTGCAAAAGCCAAGGCTGACAATTTGCCGTTGCGCGAGATACAAAAATTAGAAGCCAATCCTGCATGGCGAGAATCCTCAGTTGATCGTTTGGTGAGCGCGTGGCAGACTGAGCGTGAGGCTTTGGGGCAAGCGATCCAGCGACCCGTTGGCTTTCAAGCCCCCTACCTGACGGGGTGGAACCCCGGCTGGAACAATTCCCTTGCTTTGGTTTTTTGTTTGATGTTGGGGACAGCTGCCTTGCCCCATATTTTGGTGCGTTCCTACACCACCGCCACACCTGCAGAAGCCGAGCGTTCGGTAGTGTGGGCTTTGGCTGTGATCGTGTTGGTGTATTTGTCTGCGTCTTCTCTGGCGGTGTTGCTTAAGTCATTTGTTTTGACAGAACTGGTCGGGGCACATCTGGATCAGCTTCCCGATTGGGCTGACCGACTGAAGCTGCGCAAATTGGCTCTTCTGAGTATTCAGGACTACAACCAAGATGGCATTGTGCAATTTGCAGACATTCGCCTGTACAACGATTATTTGTTGTTGGGTGCGCCTGAAATAACTCACATTTCTTCGGTTTTTACTGGGTTATTGGCTGCAGGCGCTTTGGCGGCAGCGCTGTCCACCGCCGACGGCTTATTGCTGACGATCTCGAACGCCTTGGCGCAAGATCTTTATTTTCAGACGGCGGCGCCAAATGCGCCCCCTTTGCGTCGGGTCATGTTGTCTAAGATTTTGTTGATGGTGGTGGCTTTGTTGGCTGCATGGTTTGCCACTAACCGACCCGTCAGTATTTTGTTTTGGGTGACTTGCGCCTTTTCTTTGGCTGCTGCTACCTTCTTCCCAATTTTGCTATTGGGCATTTATTGGCGTGGGATGAACAGGGTTGGCGCTTTGCTGGCCATGGTCTCAGGCCTCGCTGTGACACTTTATTACATCGCATCCAATCACTCCTGGGTGCAAATGCGTTTTCAACTCCAGCCGTCGGAGACTCTGTGGTTAGGCCTTGATCCCGTGTGCGCGGGTGTGTTTGGGGTCCCCGTGGGGTTGTTGTTGGGGTACCTGGGTAGCAAATTGGCAGGTCTGAGAAATTGACTATAATGGTGGGCTTTTCCCTTGCTGCTTGCGTCAGACGCCGTAGGCAGCTTCATACCCACAAGGAGTGTCCATGCGTCATTATGAAATCATTTTGTTGATCCATCCGGATCAAAGCGAACAAGTGCCAGCCATGCTGGAGCGTTACAAAGGCATGATCACCGCGGGCGGTGGTGCTATTCACCGCACTGAAGACTGGGGGCGACGTCAGTTGGCCTACATGATCAACAAGTTGGCCAAAGCGCACTACATCTGCTTGAACATTGAAGCTAGCCAAGCTGTGATGTCTGAACTCGAACACGCGTTCAAATTCAACGATGCTGTTTTGCGTCACATGACTGTTTTGCGTAAGAAGGCCGACACAACGCCTTCCGTCATGATGAAGACTGTCGAGCGCGAAGAGGCTCGTAAAAACCAGCAAGCTGAGTTCGCAGGCTAATTGCCAGGCACAGACAAGGTTTGAACCACGTTGTTTTGAAGGCTTGTGTCGTCGAGGTTTCGACCTTGCGATACACCCCAGCTGGTTTACCTGCCCTTGATTTGATACTCGAGCACGAGTCGGAAATTCAAGAAGCAGGGCAAAAACGGCAGGTCAAAGCAAATGTCAAAACCGTCGCCTTGGGTTCCTTGGCCGAGCGATTGGCTCAGCTTCCTTTAGGTAGTCCATGGCAGTTCAGTGGCTTTTTGGCTTCACCGCGTCAAAGCAAAAACGTCGTTTTCCACATTCAAGATTTTCAGCAAGTTTCATAGGAGGCCCAAATCATGGCCACGTTTAAGAAATTCAACAAAGACAAGCGCCCAAAGCGCAATACCCAATCCTTGCTCTTCAAGCGCAAGCGTTTCTGCCGCTTTACCGTCACGGGCGTTGAAGAGATTGACTATAAAGATGTCGACACATTGCGTGACTTCATTGCCGAAAACGGCAAGATCATCCCCGCGCGCCTCACAGGCACACGCGCTATTTACCAACGCCAGCTGAATACTGCCATCAAGCGCGCGCGCTTCTTGGCTTTAGTCCCATACAGCGACCAGCACAAGATTTAAGGAGACCGACCATGCAAATTATTCTGCTCGACAAGGTCGTGAACCTCGGCAACCTGGGCGAAATCGTCCGTGTAAAAGATGGTTACGCCCGCAACTTTTTGATTCCTTCAGGTCGCGCACGTCGTGCCACTGATAATGCGATCAAAGAGTTTGAAGTGCGCCGCGCCGAACTTGAAAAAGCGGCGGCTGAAAAATTGGCTGCTGCACAAGCGCAAGGTGAAAAATTGACTGGTAAAGCCGTCAAGATTGGCCAAAAAGCGGGTGTGGATGGCCGTTTGTTCGGTTCTGTGACCAACCATGACATCGCTGAAGCTTTGACAAAAGAAGGTTTCGCAGTGGCCAAAGCCCAAATTCGCATGCCCAATGGCCCGATCAAGGTGGTGGGTGACAACACTGTCGGTGTGGCCTTACACACCGATGTGATTGTGGAGATCACGGTGTCTGTCTTCGGCGAAGCGGCTTAAGTTTCTTTGCCTTGACGCCCAGCCGCTCTTCGGAGCGGCTTTTTTATTTGTTCACTGCTTCTCCCCAGCGCAACCACGTCTTATCCACAGGGTTATCCCAGACCTTGGTCTTGTCTGAGCGTAGGATGTGCGTTTTACAGGATCACCATGTCAGCCGCTTCTAATAGTTTTGATGAGGGCTTCTCTCACGACCCGCAAATTGCCCAGTTGCGCATTCCGCCGCACTCCATAGAGGCTGAATCCAGTGTGTTGGGTGGCTTGTTATTGGATAACGGTGCGTGGGACCGTGTGGGTGACCTCTTAACGGAAGGCGACTTTTACCGCTATGAGCATAAGCTGGTCTATACGGCCATTTACACCTTGGTCAATGCCAGTCGTCCTGCCGACGTCATCACGGTGTACGAGCAACTGCAGACTTTGGGTAAGGCTGAAGAAATTGGCGGCTTGGGTTACCTGAATGCTCTAGCGCAATACGTGCCCAGCGCCAGCAACATACGCCGCTATGCAGAGATTGTTCGTGAGCGGGCTATTTTGCGTAAATTAGTCACCGCCAGTGACGAAATTGCCACCAATGCCTTCAACACGCAGGGCCGAGCCGTGGCACAAATCTTGGACGAAGCCGAACAGAAAATCTTCAATATTGGGGAAGAAGGTTCGCGTATGAAGCAGGGCTTTCAAAGCATGGATCAGTTGGCCGTGATTTTGATGGACCGAGTGGATGAGATGTCACGCAACCAAAACGACATCACAGGCGTGCCAACAGGATTCGTGGATTTTGACCGGATGACCTCAGGCTTGCAGCCGGGAGATTTGGTGGTACTGGCCGCTCGCCCCTCGATGGGAAAAACTGCCTTGGCCATCAATATTGCAGAGCACGTGGCGTTACATGAAGGTCTGCCCGTGGCAGTTTTTTCTATGGAAATGGGAGCTTCGCAGTTGGCCGTGCGTATTGTGGGCTCCATTGGTCGGATTGACCAAGGCCACTTGCGAACGGGTAAGTTGAATGACGATGAGTGGCCACGGCTGACCGAGGCCATTGAGAAGTTACGCAAAGTGTCGCTGCACATCGACGAGACGCCGGGCCTGACGCCCAGTGAGTTGCGCGCCAATGCGCGGCGTTTATCCCGTCAATGCGGCAAGCTTGGCCTGATCGTGGTTGACTATTTGCAACTGATGAGTGGATCAAACAACAGCAACGGCGATAACCGAGCGACCGAGATTGGCGAGATTTCAAGGGGGCTGAAAATGCTGGCCAAAGAACTGCAGTGTCCCGTGATCGCTTTGTCACAGCTGAACCGCAGCGTAGAGCAGCGCACAGACAAGCGGCCGATGATGAGTGATTTGCGTGAGTCCGGCGCGATTGAGCAGGACGCGGATGTGATCATGTTCATCTACCGTGACGACTACTACAACAAAGAATCCAAAGAGCCAGGCGTGGCCGAAATCATCATTGGCAAACAACGTAACGGCCCCACGGGTACCGTCAAGTTGGCTTTCTTGAAGCCACTCACCAAGTTTGAAAGCTTGGCCAGCGGCTACAACAACGGCGACTACTGAAGGTCAGTCAGCCCTACAGCACTTCACTGGCAAAGTCTGCCAGTCGTGATCGCTCTCCGCGCGCCAAGGTGATATGGCCCCCATGAGGCCAGCCTTTGAAGCGGTCGACTGCGTAGGTCAAGCCCGATGAACCTTCGGTGAGGTAGGGCGTATCAATTTGCGCCAAATTACCCATGCAGATAATTTTGGTGCCAGGGCCTGCCCGCGTGATGAGGGTTTTCATTTGCTTGGGCGTCAAGTTTTGGGCTTCATCGATGATCAGGTACTTGTTCAAAAACGTGCGTCCACGCATGAAGTTCAAGCTCTTGATCTTGATTCGGCTGCGAATCAAATCACTGGTGGCAGCTCTTCCCCATTCACCTGCGCTGGTTTCTGTTTTGGCCAGCACTTCGAGGTTGTCATCGAGTGCGCCCATCCAAGGTCCCATTTTTTCTTCTTCTGTACCCGGTAAGAAGCCAATGTCTTCACCCACGCTCACGGTGGCGCGCGTCATGATGATTTCGGTGTAGCGGCGATCGTCCAGAACTTGGGTCAGACCCGCAGCTAAGGCCATCAAGGTTTTGCCCGTTCCCGCGGTGCCCGTGAGAGTGACAAAGTCAATCTCGGGGTCCGTCAACAAGTTCATGGCGAAGTTTTGTTCGCGGTTACGTGTGGTCACGCCCCACACTGCATTTTTAAGGTGAGTGAAGTCTTTGAGGGTTTTGAGAACAACCGTTTTGCCCCGAATTTCAGTCACACGCGCATAAAGGCTGGGCTCCCCGGCCGATTCGTAGAACACAAATTGGTTGATGTGCAATTCAGGCACCAAAGGACCGCTGAGACGGTAGAAAGTGTGGCTGCCACTCTGCCAGCTTTCGACTTCTTTGGCGTGTTTGAGCCAGAAGTCATCTGGCAAGGCCATTGCACCTGAGTAAAGCAGATCACCGTCTTCCAGAGTTTTGTCGTTCTGGTAGTCCTCAGCAGCCAGCCCCAGGGCGCGAGCCTTGACGCGCATGTTGATGTCTTTGGACACCAATACCACCTCACGTGGGGCAAATTTGACCCTTAACGCCTCCACCACGCCCAAAATTTGGTTGTCAGCCTTGCCTTGAGGCAGGCTGGCGGGCAGATTGAAGTCGAGGGGCTCTGTTTGAAAGAACAAGCG
>JAVLFR010000056.1:0-2973 GCA_046052785.1 Limnohabitans sp.
CACCTCCGCCACCTGAATATGTGCCGCCCGTGGACATTTCAGTGAGCACCACAACAGGCGCAAATGCCATTGCTTCTGTTTCAAATGTGCCAGTTGCGCCAGTCGCACAAGTTGCCCCAGTTCCTCAAGTCAGGGTGCCACCTGTAATTAATGCAGCCGTCAATTGCCCTAAACCAGAATATCCAAGCTCCTCTCGCCGCAACGAAGAGGAGGGTACGGTTCAGCTGCGCTTCTTGATTGGAGCTGAGGGCCAAGTGTTGGAGTCGCAAGTGGAAAAAAGCTCCGGCTACACGCGCCTTGATGAGGCAGCGCGCGTTGCACTGTCGCGCTGTCAGTTCAAACCCGGCACGCTCAATGGCAAGGCAGAACAAAGCTGGGCCAGCATGAAATACACATGGCGCTTGGAATAAGCGGCACATCTATTACAACTGAATTCAATATTTTTCTTAGGAGTCACGCATCATGATGAAACAACTCAAAACTCTCGCGCTCAGCGCTGGCCTGGTGGCTGGCTTGCTGTTTGGCATGGTTGATCCAGCGCAAGCGGCCAAAGACAAAGCACCTACTGCAGCGCCTGCTGCCGCACAAGTCGCTGCACCTGCCCCTGTGGCAGCTCCAGCTCCAGCGCCTGCCGCGCACGCTGGTGAAGAAAACCCCTACGGCCTGAGCGCTCTGTGGGCACAAGGCGATGTGGTGGCCAAGGGCACTTTGCTGATCTTGGTGATCATGAGCATGGGCAGTTGGTATGTGATTTTCACGAAGTACTTTGAGCAAGCCAAGATCATGCGCTTCGCCAAGGCTGCTCAAGACAGTTTTTGGTCTGCAGGCAATGTGCGCCAAGGTGCAGACACGTTGGCCGAAGACAGCCCATTTCGTTTCATCGCGGAAAAAGGTTTGGAGGGTGCAAGCAAGCACACAGGCATGTTGGGTGCGATCAACTTCAATGACTGGGTGACCATGAGCATTCAGCGCGCCATCAACAACGTGCAAAGCCGCATGCAAGATGGTTTGGCTTTGTTGGCTACCGTGGGTTCGACTGCGCCTTTTGTGGGTCTGTTTGGTACGGTATGGGGAATCTACAACGCCTTGGTCAAGATCGGCATGTCTGGCCAAGCCAGTATTGACAAAGTAGCTGGCCCAGTAGGGGAGTCACTCATCATGACCGCTATCGGTTTGGCTGTGGCGGTGCCCGCAGTGCTCGGCTACAACTGGTTGGTGCGTCGTAACAAGTCAGCCATGGAGGATGTGAACGCATTTGGCTCCGACTTGCATTCTGTGCTGCTCGGCACCAACGGTAAGTAATTCAGGAGCCCCCCATGGCCATGAATGTTGGATCTGATGCAGATGACGAAATCATCAGCGCGATCAACACCACGCCCCTTGTGGATGTGATGTTGGTGTTGCTGATTATTTTCTTGATCACCATCCCTGTCGTGACGACATCGGTCAAGGTAGATCTTCCCAAGGAGAAAAACCTGATCCGAGAAACCAAACCAGAAAACGTGATCATTTCGGTGAACGCTGCGGGCAATATTTTCCTCTACGACACGCCGATCAAGAGCTCAGCCGACTTGGTTAACCGTATGAAAACTTTTGCCATGAAAGACCCGCAACCTGAGGTTCAAATTCGAGGCGACGCACGCAGCGATTTCGAGTCGGTAGGGCGCGTGATGTATGCCGTGCAGCGTGCGGGCATCGTCAAGGTCGGTTTCATCACCGAGCCAAACTGATCTAAGGAGCTAAAAATGGGAATGAATATCGGCCAAGGATCAGGCAGCGGCGAACCCGAAGTGATGATGGACATCAACACCACACCTTTGATTGACGTGATGTTGGTGCTGTTGATCATGTTGATCATCACCATCCCCGCGCAATTGCATAGCGTGAACTTGGATATGCCAGTGGCCAAGCCACCCACCAAAAAGGTGGACCCAGTGGTGATCAAGATTGAAGTAGACGCTAACAGTGTGATCAACTGGAACGGCAAGCCCTTGGCTACGCGTGCAGAGTTGGACCTCAAGCTCCAAGAGGCGACCAAGATGGAGCCACAACCCGAGCTTCATTTGCGCTCACACGCCAAAGCCAAGTACGAGGCAGTGGCGGCGGTGATGGCCAATGCGCAGCGTTTAGGTTTGAACAAGCTCGGTATCGTGGGGTCAGAGCAGTTTGTAAATTAATTTCTTCAAGGTTCTTTAAGAGGGAACCCTTTGCCTCTTCCCTGACAGGAAGAGGCATTTTTTTAAGGAGTGAGCAAATGACACCTTTTTGGAAAAAACTGTTTGCATTGAGCGTATTGGGTATCGCTCTCAATACGGTTGCGCAAGTCAGTATGCGCTCTGAAGTGGCAAAGCCTTTGCAAGCGGCACAGGAGGCGATTCAATCCAAGCAGCCAGACCTAGCTTTGCAAAAAATTCAAGAAGCTCGATCAGTACCTAAACTTACCGACGTAGAAAAAATGTACTTGGAGCGTTTGTCAGTGGTGGCGGCTATGAATGCACAAAAGTTTGATCTAGCTGCTGACTCATTGGACTATTTGTTGCAAAGTCAACAACTCTCAGCCGCAGAACGCTTGAGCATGATCGAGACGATGGTGGGTGTGAGCCAGCGCAACAAAGACTATATCAAGGTGGTGCAATGGGCGCGTCGTTATGCGCAAGAAGGCGGTAAAAATCAAAATATGCACGTCATGAAAATACAAGCCTTGGCATTGCAGGGCTTGCACAAAGAGGTGTTGCAAGAAAAATTAGAAGTCCATAGTTCGTTGGGTTACCGAGCGCAAGAGGCAGAACTGCGTATTTACGCGTTCAGCCAAAAGCAGCTCAAGGATGATGCTGGCTACGTCAGCACTTTGACGGAGTTGGTGACACGCTTCCCATCCGAAAACTATTGGTCAGATCTGCTCAATATCATGGGTCGTGCACCTGGAAGTAACGCACGTAGGCAGCTCGATGTGTCTCGCTTGATGGAGGTGTC
>JAVLFR010000057.1:0-11196 GCA_046052785.1 Limnohabitans sp.
TCGTCAATGTTGGCCGAGCAGGCGCGCAGCACTTCGGCGGCGCTGGGGTTGTCGAGCAAAGCGAGCAGCAAGTGCTCAACGGTGATGAATTCGTGTCGTTGTTGACGGGCCTCGACAAAGGCCATGTGCAAGCTGACTTCAAGTTCTTGGGCAATCATGTGTTTTCCTTCGGTGCTTGCATCTGATATTTAAATGTATATGGAAACAAATGCCATTTATTCAATAGGTGTCTTAAATCGGTGCAAACGATAGGTTGGTGTGTCACCCACCCGTCATTCAATGGGTTCAGCCACGCATTGCAGCGGGTGGCCCGCCTTGCGGGCGGCGTCGAGCACTTGGTCAACCTTGGTGGCGGCCACGTCTTTGCTGTAGACGCCACAAACGCCTTTGCCATCCAAATGGATTTGCAACATGATCTGCGTGGCTTGTTCGCGGTCTTTGCTGAAAAACTCTTGCAACACGACCACCACAAACTCCATCGGGGTGAAATCGTCGTTGAGCATCAACACCTGAAACATCTGCGGCGGCTTGGTGCGCTGCGTCAAACGCTCTAAAACAACCGATCCGCCATCTTCTCGGTCGGGCAATTGGACTTTGGGCGTGGGCTTTTTAGTGGACATGGGGCCATTCTATCGGGCGCGCAATAACCTGAAACCGAGCCTTGCGATACAGTCGCCAACATGAAACGCGCACTGATCACCCTCTTCTTTTCTGCTTTGGCCTTGCCCGCCTTGGCCCAAGACACGCCACAAACCAACTTGCCCCGCATCAAGCTGCAAGCGGGCATGTATCAAATTGACACCCAAGTGGCGCAAACCTCAGAGCAGCGCAGCATAGGTTTGATGTTTCGCGCAGAGATGCCGCAACATGAGGGGATGTTGTTTGTGTTTGAGCAGCCCGCAAAGCAATGTTTTTGGATGAAAAACACCTTGCTGCCACTGACTGCCGCTTTTGTGGCCGACGACGGCACCATCGTCAATTTGGTGGATATGCAGCCCCAAACCACCGACTCGCACTGCTCGGACAAGCCCGTGCGCTTTGTGCTGGAAATGCACCAAGGCTGGTTCGCTAAAAAAGGCATCAAAGCAGGCAGCCGCTTGAGCGGCGCCGCATTTGTCAAAATCCCAGCTGCTTTAAAAAATTAATCTCCATCCCTCACTCACGGTGAAACCAGCCCATCAGCGGCCCCACAAAAACCAAGCCAGACCCGCCCCGAGAGCCAAGGCTGGCCACACCCAAGTGGGAATGGCCTGAGCGCTTGGGTGAGCAAGATCAGCGCTGGGGGATGCGCTGTGGTCCGCGTCTGGGTGCTGGGCAATCAGAGCCTCTTCGAACTTCTTGAAAAAGTCCTCTGCCAGCGATTTGGCCACGCCATCAATCAGCCGCTGCCCCAGTTGAGCCAGCTTGCCGCCGACGCTGGAGTGCACGGTGTAGTGCAGCTCGCACCCGTCAGGATGGGGCAACAAGGACACCTTGGCTTCACCTTTACCAAAACCCGCCACGCCGCCTTGGGCATCAAAATTCAAGGCGTAACTATTGGGGGGCTGAATGTCGCTCAGGCTGACTTTGCCAGTGAATTTGGCTGAAACAGGCCCAATTTTGATGGCCACCCCGACGTTGTAGATGTGGTCGTCGCTCAACTCAAACTTGTCGCAGCCAGAGATGCATGACTTCAAAACCTCGGGGTCGTTGAGCGCCTGCCAAGCTTGGGCTTGAGTGACTTTTAAGACGCGTTGTCCTTGCATGTCCATGAACGGATCTCCAATTATTTTTTTTGCAGTAACTTGGTCATGGCCGAGGCCAGTTCTTCCAAGCGGGATAAATTGTGAATCGCCAGCATGCCATCGACATGCCGATGCAACACCGCAGCCCCCGTGGCCAAGGGGGCATAAGCGTCAAATCGCAACAGTGGGTTAAGCCACAGCACTTGGCGTGAATGCCGTTTGAGCCAAGCAAGCTCTGAGTCTAGCGTTTGCGCCAACCCCGTGTCCAAGCCGTCGCTGATCAGCAGCACCACCGAGCGCCTGCCCGTGAGCTTTTTGGCATGGTGGATCCGCAATTGCGCCAATGATTGACCCAGTTGCGTGCCACCTGCAAAGTCTTGAATGCGCACATTGGCTTGGGCCAGCATCTCATCAGGGTCTGAGAGTTTGAACGGCTGGTTCAAATCCGTCAAACCCGTGCCAAATGCAAACACGTGACGGGGATGGGTGTGCGTGGCCTGATGCAAGAAGGCCAACAGCAGCCGCGCATACCGCTCCATCGAACCCGAGATATCCACCAAGATCAACAAAGGTAACACTTGCTTTTGCCGTTGCAAGCGCGGCAAGGTCAGCGCGTCACCGTCAAACTGAGCGGCCAAGCGCAAAGTTTGGGCCGCATGAATGCGCTCGCCTCTTCGCCCCGAACGGGTTCTGCGGCCCAGAATGCGCGGCAAGGGCAGCGCAATCTTGCGCGCCAGTCTTTCAACCAATGCAAACTCGCTGGCACTCAAGCTTTGAAAGTCGGCATGTTGCAAGCGCACTTGGTCGCTGGCGGTCATGGCCGCATCCCATTGAATGTCATCCTCTTTGGGCTTGAAGGGGTCGTTTTGCTTGTTTTTTGCGGCCAGTGCCTCTTGGACGCGTGGCTTGCGGGGCAGACCTTGGGTCGCTGCTGGGGCTTTGGGTAACAGCTGCGACAAGAGTTGGCGCGTGAGCTCTGGGTCTTTGAAGAAGGCCGCAAACAGTTCGTCGAATACCCCCAGATCTTCGGGCCTGCTCACCAGGCATGCCCGCAGTGCGGCGGCTAAATCGTCTTTGCGAGCCACCCCAATAAGCTGGGTGGCTTCAAGGGCTAGGCTGATTCGGGATGAATCCAGCGGCAAGCCCGCCCTGCGCAAGGCACGAGAAAAACCTGTGATGTTTTCACTCAGTTTGCCGCTGCGGGCATCTCCCAATCGCATTGAAGTGAGGCTCTTGGTTTAGGGCAGATTGACAGCCGCTGGGGCCAACAAGTCGTCAAGCAATGGCGCAATGGCTGCAATGTCTTCACGCTGCTTGAACAAAATGCCCGCAGTGTCTTGAATGACTTCGGGGTCCAGCGTGAGGGTATCGAGCGCCACCAATGCCTTGGCCCATTCGACGCTTTCCGCAATGCCAGGCGCTCTTTGAAATGCGCTCACAAAAGGCTGGCTTCTGAGGCGGCCAACAAACTCTGCGACTTGCTCACTCAGGTGGGCACTGGCTTGAGGCACTTGCGAGCGGACCACGGCCAATTCACGCGCACGGTCGGGGTAATCCATCCATTGGTAAATGCAGCGGCGCTTGACCGCGTCATTTAAATCGCGCGTGCGGTTGCTGGTGAGCAAAGTCACAGGCGGGGTATCGGCCTTGACGGTGCCCAACTCTGGAATGCTGACTTGGTATTCGCCCAAATACTCCAGCAAAAAGGCTTCAAAAGGCTCGTCCGCCCTGTCGACCTCGTCGATCAACAACAAGGCCCCAGGTGCCGCCGTTTGAAGCGCTTGCAACAAGGGACGTTTGACCAAAAATCGAGGTTGGTAGACCTCGCGCTCGAGCTCTTGGGGCGCAGCATGGTCCGCGGCCGCCCGCATGTGCAGCAACTGGGCGGCGTAGTTCCATTCGTACAAGGCCTCGCGTTGCTCCATGCCGTCATAGCATTGCAAACGAATGAGTGGACGCGCCAACACTTTGGCCAGGGCTTTGGCCAACTCGGTTTTGCCCACCCCAGGCTCACCCTCGAGCAGCAAGGGGCGCTCTAAACGCAGACTTAAAAAAACGGCGGTGATGAGCCGCCGTTCTGCAAAATAACCCACGCCTTCTAAGGCGTGGGCCAATTGGTCGATGGAATCAAAGGCCGTCTTAGCGCTCATCCGTTCGCCTGTTTCACCGCTTTTTGCGTCTGCACAGTGATGAGTTGCGCGCGGTAGGCTTTGGAGGCGTGCAAGTCGGCATTGAGGTCTTGGTCATCAATGCTGACATGGGCCACCGCCTCGGGGGTGAAGTTTTGGCTCAGGGCCGCTTCCAAACCTGGGTGGCGAAACACACCGCTGGCCGCGCCAGTGATGGCGACGCGGGCCCCAGCCGCTGTCTGGGCCACAAACACACCGACCAACGAGTAGCGCGATGCGGGTTGCTTGAACTTGGCGTAAGCCGACTTACTGGGAATCGGAAAATGCACCGCGGTGATGATTTCACCCGCTTGCAAGGCCGTGGCATACATACCCAAGAAAAAATCGTCGGCAGGGATAGTGCGGCGGTCCGTGTGGATGGTGGCACCCAAGGCCAACAGCGCACTGGGGTAGCAAGCGGCGGGGTCATTGTTGGCAACTGATCCGCCCAATGTGCCCATGGCACGGACTTGCTTGTCACCAATGCCATTGGCCAAGGCGGCCAAGCCAGGGATGCTTTTTTGGACTTCGGCGTTGTCTGCCACATCTTGGTGGCGCGTCATCGCGCCAATCACAATGTGCTGGCCGTTTTTTTGGATGCCAGACAAGCCGCTGACGGCGGCCAAGTCCACCACGGTGTCGGGCTGCTGAAGGCGCTGTTTCATCGCGGCGATCATGGTCTGACCGCCCGCCAACAGCTGGCCCCCCGCTTGCAGGGCTTTTTGCACATCGGACAAATTGTCAGGACGTTGGTATTGGAATGCGTACATGAAAAATCTCCGAATTTAGGCTGTGGCTTTGGCCGATTGGATGGCTTGCCAAACGCGGTGGGGCGTGGCGGGCATGTCAAAGTCAACCACCCCCAAAGGCGCCAAGGCATCGAGCACGGCGTTGATCACGGCGGGCGGCGAGCCGATGGCGCCCGCTTCTCCGCAGCCCTTGGTGCCCAAAGGATTGGTGGTGCACGGTGTGCATTCGTGACCGATGGCAAAGTCGGGAAAGTCATCGGCGCGGGGCATGGTGTAGTCCATGAAGGAGCCGGTTAAGAGCTGACCCGTTTCCTTGTCATACACGCAATGCTCCATCAAGGCCTGGCCGATGCCTTGCACCAAGCCACCATGCACCTGACCCTCCACGATCATGGGGTTGATGATGGTGCCAAAGTCATCCACAGCCGTGAACTTGGCGATTTTGGTCAAGCCTGTTTGGGGATCGATTTCGACCTCACAAATATAGGTACCAGCTGGGAAGGTGAAGTTGGTGGGGTCATAAAAAGCGGTTTCATTCAAGCCCGGCTCGAGCTTGTCCAGCGGGTAGTTGTGGGGCACGTAGGCCGTCAAAGCCACCGTGCCAAAGGGGATTTTTTTGTCGGTCCCTTTGACGCTGAATTCGCCATTGGCAAAGTCAATGTCCGCGTCACCCGCCTCCATGAGGTGGGCGGCAATTTTCTTGGCTTTGGCTTCAATTTTGTCCAGCGCGCGCATGATGGCTGCACCGCCCACAGAAATAGAACGCGAGCCGTAGGTACCCATGCCAAAGGGCACACGACCGGTATCGCCGTGAACAATGTCGACGTTTTCGACAGGAATGCCCAGACGTGCCGCCACCACCTGCGCAAAGGTAGTTTCGTGGCCTTGGCCATGGCTGTGAGAACCTGTGAACACCGTCACACTGCCCGTGGGGTGCACGCGCACCTCGCCGCATTCAAACAAGCCCGCGCGGGCACCCAAGGCCCCTGCCACGTTGCTAGGGGCCAAGCCGCACGCTTCGATGTAACTGGAGTAACCAATACCGCGCAACAAGCCTTTGGCGGCACTGGCCGCTTTGCGCTCGGCAAAGCCGGCCAAGTCGCCGAGTTTGTTGGCATGGTTCATCAAGGCATGGAAATCGCCTGTGTCGTACTGCAGGGCGACGGGGGTTTGATAGGGAAATTGCGTGATGAAGTTCTTGCTGCGAATCGCATCTTGGCTCATGCCCAATTCAAAGGCGGCACGCGAGACAATGCGCTCGAGCAAATAAGTGGCCTCAGGCCGTCCCGCGCCACGGTAGGCGTCGACGGGGGCTGTGTTGGTAAACCAAGCATCGACTTCAACATACACCTGTGGGGTCGCGTATTGGCCTGCCAAGAGGGTGGCATACAAAATAGTGGGCACCGCGGTCGAGAAGGTGGACAAATAAGCGCCCAAGTTGGCGTTGGTGTGGACCCGCAATGCCAGGAACTTGCCGTCTTTGTCCAGCGCCAATTCGGCATGGCTGGCGTGGTCGCGGCCATGAGCGTCGCTCAAGAAGGCCTCTGAGCGGTCGCAATTCCACTTGATGTTGCGGTTGAGTTTTTTGGACGCCCAAGTCAGGCACACATCTTCGGCGTAGAGGTAAATCTTGGCACCAAAGCCGCCGCCCACATCGGGCGCAATCACGCGCACTTTGTGTTCGGGCAAGCCCATCACAAACGCCGTCATGAGCAGACGTTCCACGTGGGGGTTTTGGTTCGAAACATACAGCGTGTACTCATCGCTGGCGCGGTTATAGCTTCCGATGGCAGCGCGTGGCTCCATCGGGTTAGGCGCCAAGCGGTTGTTGATCAAGTCGAGCTTGGTCACATGGGCAGCACCGGCAAAGGCGGCATCGACAGCGGCTTTTTCACCAATCGCCCACTTGTAGCAATGGTTGTCGGGCGCCTCGGCGTGCAAGGCCGTGGCATGACGGGCTTCGCGCACATCCACCACGGCAGGCAAAACGTCGTAATCAACGTCCACCAACTCAGCGGCATTTTTGGCTTGCTCCAGGGTTTCAGCCACCACCATGGCCACATGGTCGCCCACGTAACGTACTTTGCCGTTGGCTAAGATGGGGTGCGGGGGTTCTTTCATGGGTTGACCGCTGGTGTCGGTGATCAACCAGCCGCATGGCAGGCCGTTGATCTTGGCGTCCACCACGTCAGCGCCGTCCAAAATCGCCACCACACCAGGCGCAGCCAAGGCGGCCGCCTTGTCAATCCGCTTGATCAGGGCATGCGCGTGAGGCGAGCGCACAAACACGGCGTGTGTCATGTTGTCAAGGCGAATGTCGTCGGTGTAGTTGCCAGCCCCCGTGAGGAAGCGGTAGTCTTCCTTGCGACGCAAGGCCTCACCAATGTGAGGAAGTTTTGAAAAATCAGATGCACCCATGATCAACTCCTTAAGCTTTCATGGCTGCAGCACCATGCTGCACAGCCTTGACGATGTTTTGATAGCCCGTGCAACGGCATAGATTGCCTTCAAGCAACTCGCGAATTTCAATGGCGCTGGCGTTCGGATGGTTGTTGCAAATATCCACGGCACTCATCACCATGCCAGGTGTACAAAAGCCGCATTGCAGGCCGTGACACTCTTTGAAGGAGGCTTGCATGGGGTGCATGGTGCCGTCGGCTTGTGCCATGCCTTCAATGGTGGTGACTTGTGCGCCTTGGGCTTGCGCCAAAAGCATATTGCATGACTTGACCGCACGGCCGTTGACGTGAACCGTACAGGCGCCACATTGCGCGGTATCGCAACCCACGTGTGTTCCCGTGAGTTTGAGGTGCTCTCGCAGGGCTTGAACGAGCAACGTGTTGGGGGGCGCATCGACATGGACGCTTTTTCCATTGACCTGCATTTGAACCTGCATGCTTGACTCCTCTGATGAATATCCGAAGAGTTGATCATGAGAGCACATGGCCTTCACTTGGTGATTTCCCCAGTTGGGCGGATTCAGCTGTCCGCATTGCAGCGGCGCGACTGGGCTTCACCGAAAAAAAACCCCTCGCGCATGACTGCAGGAGGGGTTGGGTGCGCGGGCAAGGCCCGTTGGGCAGCGCTGAATTAGGCGAAGTTGCTTTCAGCAAACGACCAGTTCACCAGGTGGTCGAGGAAAGTTTCGACGAACTTGGGACGCATGTTGCGGTAGTCGATGTAGTAAGCGTGTTCCCACACGTCCACGGTCAACAACGCCGTGTCGCCAGTGGTCAATGGGGTGCCTGCGGCGCCCATGTTGACGATGTCAACCGAGCCATCGGCTTTTTTCACAAGCCATGTCCAGCCAGAGCCAAAGTTGCCCACGGCGCTCTTGACGAAAGCTTCTTTGAAAGCGGCGTAGCTGCCGAACTTGGCGTTGATGGCTGCGGCCAAAGCGCCTGAAGGCTCACCGCCACCGTTGGGCTTCATGCAATTCCAGAAGAACGTGTGGTTCCAAATTTGGGCCGAATTGTTGTAGATGCCACCGCTGGACTTTTTGATGACTTCTTCTAAGGCCATGCCTTCAAACTCTGTGCCTTTTTGCAGGTTGTTCAAATTCACAACGTAGGCATTGTGGTGCTTGCCGTGGTGAAACTCCAAGGTTTCTTGGCTGTAGTGAGGGGCCAATGCGTCGATGGCGTAAGGCAGTGCGGGGAGCGTGTGTTCCATGAAGTCCTCTTGTGTAAAAAGATGAATTGTAAAAACTAAATGTGTCGATTGGCCGAGACGCTCAATTCAACCACGCCGTCCGCAAGGGTTGCTTGCAGGGCTTGGCCTGGCGCGGTTTGCGTCACCGAGGTCACCGCTTGGCCTTGCGCGTCGCTGAGCCAAGCAAAGCCTCGCTGAAGAACCAGTTTGGGGTCGAGCAACTGGAGGCGCAATGCGCCACGGTGCAGGCGTTCGCGGGCGTTGGCAGGGATTTGTCGCACGCCACGGGCCAAGCCGCTGGCCTGGGTGCTGAGTTCGTTGTGGCCCCGCTGGCAGCGGGTGTGCACCGCCTGGCTCAGGCGCTGCTGCCAGCGCAAGAGCTGCATTTTTTCATGGCTGAGGCCCTCAGACGGACGGCCCAAGCGCGCTTGGGCGCGGTCTAGGCGTTGGGCTTGGGTGTCAAGCTGGCGGTGCGCCAGGGTTTGCAAAGCGCTGCCCCACAGCTGCAGGTTGGACAACAACTCAGCCTGCGGCATGGCGCACATCTCGGCAGCGGCCGTCGGAGTGGGAGCGCGCAGATCAGCGCAGAAGTCAGCTATGGTGAAGTCGGTTTCGTGGCCCACACCGCTGATGATGGGCACCGGGCTGGCCACGATCGCGCGGGCGAGGTGTTCGTCATTGAATGCCCACAAGTCCTCGATAGAGCCGCCACCGCGCACCAGCAAAATGACATCGACTCGGGGTTGCTGGCCAAGTTGCTGCAAGGCTTGCACCAAGGTCAGCGGTGCCTCAGGGCCTTGTACCAATGAGGGCGCCAGCACGACGGGGATATGCGGCACGCGCCGCTGCAGCGCCGTCGCCACGTCGTGCAACGCCGCCGCGCCCAAGGAGGTGACCACGCCAATGCCACGCGGCATGGTTTGGATGGGCCGTTTGCGCTCGGCATCAAACAAGCCTTCGGCGTCGAGCTTGGCTTTGAGTTTTAAGAACTGCTCAAACCACGCCCCCTGCCCCGCTCGGCGCATGTTTTCCACAACCAATTGCAGCTCGCCTCTCGGCTCGTAGACACCTAAACGGCCGCGAATTTCGACCAACTCGCCGTCCACCGGGCGAAAGTCGAGCGTTTGGGCGGCGCGCTTGAACATGGCGCAGCGCAATTGCCCGCTGGCGTCCTTGAGGGTGAAGTAGCAATGCCCGCTGGCCGCCCGTGTGAAGCCCGTTATCTCGCCCTGGACGGCCACGGGGTTAAATCGGCTATCAAGGGCATCAGCAACAGCGCGGCAAAGTGCACCAACCGCCCATATTCGGGGCGTCAAAGCTAGTGATTCGGAAGCTGGCAAAGAGGACTCATCCACAAAAATAATTACAAAACTGTTTTTAAAAAAATTCAAGAAAATCACCAATCCACGTAGCAAGTCTTTGATTTCAAACAGATTTTTATCGCTCAATTTTCAATCATTCTGTTGAATCAGCCAATTCATGCGGTCTGCGGGACCTGCGATCAAAGCTTATCCCCAAAGTTATCCACAGATCGTGTGGATGGACAGCTGGGCCATAATGAGATCACGCAAAATTCTTTGGAGTGCTGGTTTTGTTCACCATCATACAAGCGGCTGGTTGGCCGATTTGGCCCCTTTTGATCTGCTCGGTTGTGGCCCTGACCCTGGTCATTGAACGCATAATGAGCTTGCGCACGCATTTGGTAGCTCCAGAAGGGCTGCTGGAACAAGCCATGCAAGCATCGCACGACAACCTGCCGTCCGCTGAAACCATGCAGCAGTTACACGACCACAGCGTGTTGGGTCGTGTTTTGGCGTCGGGCTTGTATGCCATGCGAGATGAACCCCTTCTGAGCGCGCAGGACCTGCACGCGAGCATGGAGTCGGCTGGACGCAAGGCGGCCCATGAGCTGGACAAGTATTTGGTCACGTTGGCCACCATCGCCTCGGCGGCCCCGTTGTTGGGCTTGTTGGGCACCGTGATTGGCATGATTGAGATTTTTGGCTCACAAGCGCCTGGCACAAGCAACCCAGTGCAGTTGGCGCAAGGCATCTCGATTGCGCTGTACAACACAGCGTTTGGCTTGATCATTGCCATTCCAGCCCTGATGTTTTGGCGCTACCTGCGTGGCCGTGTGGATGCCTATGTGATGGGCTTTGAGCTCGATGCTGAGCGTTTTGCGCGCCACTTGCTGGCCATGCGTGCGCGTTTGAAATAACAGGCGCCACGCACATGGCCATGAAATTTCGCCGCGAAAAGAGCCCCGAGCCCGAGATCAACTTGATCCCCTTCATCGACATTTTGTTGGTGGTGGTGATCTTTTTGATGCTCTCCACCACCTACAGCAAGTTCACAGAAATGCAACTCAACTTGCCAGTGGCCGATGCGGCGACACCCCAACAACACCCGCATGAGGTGATTGTGGCGATCAGCAGCGATGGCCAATTCAGCGTGAACCGCCAACTGGTCAACACACGCGATGTTCAAGGCTTGAGCCAAGCGCTGGCGCAAGCCACCCAAAGCATCGACAGGCCCATGATCATCATCAGCGCAGATGCGCAGGCCAGCCATCAATCGGTGATGATGGTGATGGAAGCGGCACGCCGCAATGGGCTGAATCAACTCACCTTCGCAGCCCAGTCGCCTGGCGGCAAAGCCGACTGAGACACATGCGGGGCACCGTCGGCACACCAGGCTTGGCACACAGAGGATCAGCGGCTTTGTGGCAGGCCTGGAACGGCCAAGGGGGGTGGGCGCACAACCCCTGGGGCCAGTTGCTCGTCTTGGCTTTATTACCCATCAGTTGGGTGTTTGCGGGTTTGGTGGCGGCGCGACGTCTGCTTTACCAATGCGGTTTTTTCAAGCAAGTCACGCTGCCTGTCCCCGTGATCGTGGTGGGCAATG
>JAVLFR010000058.1:0-5024 GCA_046052785.1 Limnohabitans sp.
GGTGAGTCGGGTTCAGGCAAGAGCGTGACGGCGTTGAGTTTTGTCAAACTGGGCTTGGATGAAGGGATCTAGGTAGTCAGGGGGCGTATCAAAGTCGCCACCAAAAGTGGTTTCTGGCTGGTTAAAGGCGATGGGCATGTAAAAGCTACCGTTGTAGCGAGCCAGCAAAGGTTTGTCGTTGCACAGTACTTCGGCCAGCAAACTCAGACCAAAGAAAACCACAAACAGCACCAAGCTGTAAAAGCCCAAACGGTTATGTCTGAAACGCAGCCAAGCACGTTGCGTGGGCGACAAAGAAGCTTCAGTCGAATTTGACACGCGGGTCCACCCAGACATAACAAAGGTCGCTGATCAGTTTGGTGACCAAGCCAATCAGCGTGAACAAATACAAAGTGCCCAGCACCACCGGATAGTCGCGCCGCATCACGCTTTCGTAGCTCAAGAGGCCCAAACCATCGAGCGAGAACAGCGTTTCAATCAAGAGCGAGCCTGTGAAAAACGCACCGATGAAGGCGGCAGGAAAACCCGTGACCAGGGGAATGAGCGCGTTGCGAAATACGTGGCTCCAAATCACACGGCGCTCAGACAAGCCTTTGGCGCGTGCGGTCAGCACGTATTGCTTACGAATCTCTTCGAGCATGGCGTTTTTGGTGAGCAAGGTGGTCACAGCAAACGCCCCCAACACACTGGAGGTGACCGGCAACACAATGTGCCACAGGTAGTCCGTGATGCGAGCCCCCCAAGTCAGCTGATCCCAGTTGGCCGAGGTCAAGCCACGCAAAGGAAACCACTGCAATTGCCCACCAAACATCACCAACAAGGCGACACCCAAGACGAAACCGGGAATAGCAAACCCCACCAACACCAACAAACTGCTGACCAAGTCAAAAGCGGAACCAGCTCGAACCGCTTTGGCCACACCCAGCGGCACAGAGATGAGGTAACTCAAGAAAAAGGTCCACAGACCCAAGCTGATGGAGACGGGCATTTTTTCTTTCACCAACTCCCACACCGTTTTGGGATAGAAGAAACTCTTACCCAAATCAAACACCGCAAACTGTTGCAACATTTGCCAAAAGCGTTCCGTGGGGGGCTTGTCAAAACCGTATTGTTGGCGAATTTCCTCAATCCGCGCGGCGTCCACCCCTTGACGGCCACGGTAACCGGCCCCACCCACTGCCGCGCCCTCGCCGCCACTGTCACGCCCTTGCAATTGCGAGACCATTTGCTCCACGGGTCCACCCGGCACAAACTGGATGACCACAAAAGTCATGAGCAAAACGCCAAACAAAGTGGGAATCATCAACAACAAACGTCTGAGGATGTAGGAACTCATGGCGCACGCTCCGCTCTTTTGGTCGCGGCCAAGGTGGCGCGGTTATCGATGGTCGCCCACCATGTGGAGGATGCCCAAGTTTCTGGCTGGTAATAGCGCGGCGTGACGGCGGGCAATTCGAAGCGGCCATTGCGCCAAGCCACACGGTGCACGCCACCGTACCAATGCGGCACGCTGTAATGGCCATGTCGCAGCACGCGGTCTAAGGCACGCACAGCAGTGATCAACTGTGGTCGAGTTTTGGCGGAGATGATGTTGTCTAACAACGCATCCACCGCCGGGTCTTGGATGCCCATGAAGTTACCCGAACCTTCGGTTGTCGCCGCTTTGGAGCCAAAACGCTCCATCAACTCGGTGCCAGGCGACTCGCTGCCCACAATTCGATTGCTAATGATTTCAAAGTCAAACACATCCAGGCGCTTTTGCAAAATCGCAAAGTCAATGACTTTGTAGTTGACTTGAAAACCCAGCTTCTCTAAGTTTTTGGTGTACGGCGTGATGACACGCCCCATCGCGCCTGAGTTGTCTAAAAACTCCAACGTGAATGGCTCACCTTGTGAATTGCGCAAGGCGCCATCACGGTATGTCCAACCCGCCTCCGCCAGCAAGGTTTTGGCACGGCGCAAATGGTCACGCAAAGTCTGCCCTGACAAGGGGTCTAGCGAGGTACGCGGCGGCTGAGGCACGGCATCTGTGAACACACTTGGCGAAAGTTTGTCGCGCAACGGCGTGAGCAAGGCCAACTCGAGCGCGTCGGGCACACCCGTGGCTTCGAAATCGCTGGCCACAAAATAGCCGCGCACGCGTTGGTAAGCACCATAAAACAATTGGCGGTTCATCCATTCGTAGTCCATCGCCAAGCCAATGGCTTCACGCACACGCGGATCTTTGAACTTGGGCAAGCGGGTGTTGAACATGAAACCTTGAAAGTCACCCGCGTTGCCATGTTTGAATTCACTCTTCATCAACTGGCGGTTGGCAAACTGCTTGCCTGTGAAGCTTCTGGCCCACTCTCGCGCAATGAAAGACTGCATCAGATCAAACTCGCCCGCTTTGAATCCTTCGACTTGCGCCGTGCTGTCTTTGTAGAGGCGGTAGGTGATGCGATCAAAGTTGAACAGTCCTTTGCGCACGTTCAAGTCACGCGCCCAATAGTTGTTGTCACGTTCGTAGCTGACGTCCCGGCCAAACACCACGCGGCCTATTTTGTAAGGGCCACTGCCAATCGGCATGTCGGTGACGATTTTGTCAAAAGGCTTGGTTTGACCATCAACTTGGCCCCATTGGCGGCTAAACACAGGCATGCCACCCACAATCAACGGCAGCTCTGGATTCACGCGTTTGAAGTCAAATCGAATTGTTCGAGGGTCGACCACCGTCACACCTGCGACCTCGGCATACAAGGTGCGAAACTGGGGGGCAGCTTGTTTGCTGATGAGCTGCTCGAACGAATACTTCACATCCTCAGCCATGACGGCATCACCATTGTGAAAGCGTGCCATGGCACGCAACTTGAAGGTCACCGAGCGACGGTCCAACGCCACGCTCACATCCTCAGCCAACAGACCATAGGCCGTGGTTGGCTCATCTAGGGTGCCTGTGAGCAGTGACTCAAACAGCAAACCCATCAACCCAGGCGCCGCATTCCCTTTCAGGGTGAACGGGTTGTATTTGTCAAAACTCGTCAAGCGCGAAGGCGGCACCATCACCAGTTCACCACCTTTGGGCGCAAGCGGATTGGCATAGTCGAAATTTTTAAAATTCAACGCGTATTTAATGTCTCCAAATTGCGCGTAGGCATGGCCCGCCCAAGCGCTGCCCGAGCACAAAAACGCTAACAAAATGAAGAAGCTACGCATGCGACAATTCTGCAAGATTTTTTGGAGTGATTCACATGAGTACAAAAACGGGTTTCCTGTCGGGCAAAAAGCTGTTGATCACTGGTGTTTTGTCGAACCGATCGATCGCTTATGGCATCGCCAAAGCTTGCCACGAACAAGGGGCCGAGCTGGCGTTTAGTTATGTTGGCGAGCGTTTCAAGGACCGTATCACAGAGTTTGCAGCCGATTTCGGCTCCCAACTGATTTTTGACTGCGATGTCGGCAGCGATGTCCAAATTGACCAAATGTTCAAAGATCTGTCGAACCACTGGCCCACTTTTGATGGATTTGTGCACAGCATTGGCTACGCCCCGCGCGAAGCCATTGCGGGCGACTTCTTAGAGGGTTTGTCACGTGAAGGCTTTCAAATTGCCCATGACATCAGCGCTTACAGCTTCCCCGCGATGGCCAAAGCCGCCCTGCCTTACCTGAACGACAACGCCGCGGTGCTGACCCTGACGTACCTCGGGGCCATTCGCACCGTGCCCAATTACAACACCATGGGCTTGGCCAAAGCCTCGCTGGAAGCCTCGGTGCGCTACTTGGCCGAATCCTTGGGCGCCAAAGGCCGCAACTTGCGCGCCAATGGCATCAGCGCTGGTCCCATCAAAACCTTGGCCGCCAGCGGCATCAAGGGCTTTGGCAAAATTTTGAATGTGGTGGCAGAAGCCTCACCCATCCGTCGCAACGTGACCATTGAAGACGTGGGCAATGTGGCCGCGTTCTTGATGAGCAACTTGGCAGCTGGCGTGACTGCTGAAATCACCTATGTCGACGGCGGTTTCAGCCAAGTCGTGGGGGGCATTGCCGAACCCACGGAGGCTTGAACGAACAATCCCCTCAAAAAGGAGCTTCGGCTCCTTTTTTTATGTCTTCACACAGTCCGCGTAATAGCGTTTGACGCCATCATCGCCCACCACCTCGACCAAGCCGTGAATATCGGTTTCAAATCCAGGGCACTGCAGGTTGAATTCGCGGGCGAATTTGAGGTAATCGATGATTTTCTTATTGAACACTTCGCCAGGAATCAACAACGGAATACCCGGGGGGTAGGGTGTGACCAAGCTGGTGGTGATGCGGCCCAACAAATCGTCCACGGGCACACGTTCGGTGTTGCGGTGCGCAATTTGCGCGTAAGCGTCGCTGGGCTTCATGGCGGGCGTGAGGTCGCTCAGGTACATCTCGGTGGTCAAACGTGCGATGTCGTACTTGGCATAAAGCGTGTGGACATGCTGGCACAAGTCGCGTAAACCCATGCGCTCATAAGCGCGGTGCTTCTGGCAAAACTCGGGCAGGATGCGCCACATGGGTTGGTTGCGGTCGTAGTCGTCTTTGAACTGCTGCAACGCCGTGAGCAAGGAATTCCAGCGTCCTTTGGTGATGCCAATCGTGAACATGATGAAGAAGCTGTACAAGCCTGTCTTTTCCACGATCACCCCGTTTTCAGCCAAGAACTTGGTGACGATGCTGGCGGGAATACCGCTCTTGTCAAACTTGCCTGTTAAATCCAAACCGGGCGTGACGATGGTGGCTTTGATCGGGTCCAACATGTTGAAGCCATCGGCCAAGTTACCAAAGCCGTGCCACTTGGACGACTTGCCCTTGCCTTTGATGATCCAGCTGTCCGCGCGACCAATGCCGTCGTCCACCAACTCATCAGGCCCCCAAACCTTGAACCACCAGTCTTTGCCGTACTCGTCGTCAACCTTGCGCATGGCGCGTCGAAAGTCGAGGGCCTCGGCAATACTCTCTTCCACCAAGGCGGTACCCCCTGGCGGCTCCATCATGGCAGCGGCCACGTCGCAGCT
>JAVLFR010000059.1:0-4188 GCA_046052785.1 Limnohabitans sp.
AGACGCGCTGTATCACGCTGTCTGAGTTTTCTTGGTAACGCACATTCGAGTTCATAACTGAATCTTTCCTTTTCAAACCAAACGGAAAATTTGGACAAGGCGATTTTAGAAATTACTTATTTAACAAAAACATCCATGCACGCACAATGACTAACAAATTAGAATCCATTTAAGATTTTGAAGAGTTAAATACAACTTATACATATGTTTTTTTTAGTTTAAAAGAATTCAATATTTATGAAAAATTTCATAAATAAATTTGAAGAACTTGAGTTGTCAGCTAGACCTTAGGCACGGCTTGGGTCAGCTGCGCAAACGGCTCGATAAGGTAGAGTGAAATGGTATTTAAATTAACCTCCTTCTCTCCTGATTCAGCAATGCAAAGCACTACCGTCATCGTCAATTGGCGCGATCGAATTGAAAAATTCATCACGCACCACGCGATTCAGCATTTTTTAGTTTTTCTCATTGTCATCAACGCTGCAATCTTAGGCATTGAAACAAACCACAGTGTGATGGAGTCATGGGGGGAAGAGCTTTTCATGCTAGACCATGTAATTTTGGGGGTCTTCATCGCTGAGATTGTTTTGCTCATCGCTGCACGTGGTTTTGCATTCTTCAAAGATCCTTGGAGCCTGTTTGACTTCTTTGTCGTAGGCATTGCACTGGTGCCAGCTTCTGGTTCTTTATCTGTGCTACGTGCACTTCGCGTGTTGCGCGTCTTGCGCCTGATTAACAAAGTCGAGAGTATGCGCAAAGTGGTCGGTGGCTTGCTCAGCTCATTACCAGGCTTGGGCTCGGTGTTTGGTTTGATCATGATTATCTTTTATGTCGCCTCAGTCATTGCCACCAACCTGTTTCATAAAGACTTCCCCGACTGGTTTGGCGACTTGACCATGAGTGCGTTCACTTTGTTCCAAGTGATGACCTTAGAGAGTTGGGCGGACGGCATCGCGCGCCCCATCATGGAAGTGTTTCCTTATGCATGGATCTTCTTTATTTTGTTTATCTTGATCGCTACGTTCATCATCTTCAACTTGTTCATCGCGGTAATCGTGGACTCCATCACCGCTGATCATGAAAAAGACCATCGCAATCATCACCATCAACTCACCGTTGAGGAAGAACTCCAAGAACTACGCAAAGAAATGACCGCCTTGCGCCAATTAATAATCGAACAACAAAAACGATGACTACACATCACGCCTCGCCACTCGACAGTCTATACAAATGGGTGTTTGACCAAGACTTCAAGCATGGCTTTCAACATCAAGTGGAACGAACGATTGCGTTCTTAATCGTGGTGAGTGTGCTTGCGGTGCTGATTGAAAACACACCCGAGATCTACAACAGCTACAAATCTTGGTTCCATTGGCTTGACGTCATCACAGTTGGCATCTTTACCGTTGAATATGTGATGCGCGTGGCCACTGCACACCTACACCCCGATTACGCAGGCAAAAGCTTCCCTCGTTTGCGTTATGCGTTTAGCTTTTATGCGCTGATTGACCTGATTGCCATTGCCCCCTTCTACTTTGCACGCTTTGTGGATGTCGATTTGGAAATGCTGCGTGTGCTGCGGATCATGCGACTGGCTCGGATGTTCAAGCTGTCACGTCAAATCATTCCCGCTTGGCATGAGTTTCAAGAACTCAATGAAGGCCGGTCTTTCCGTGCCAAGTTATTTGCCTTGCTAGAACCCACCGGTCACTCAGGTCGCCTGCATGCATACATCGATAACTTCATTGTGTTTTGGGTGGCGCTCTCCATCTTCTGCGTGATCTTTGAATCTGTCGAATCAATCCGCGCTTTGTTTGCTGTGGAATTTCACGTCATCGACGTGATGGCCTTCACCATCTTCACCATCGAATACATTGCGCGTGTTTACACAGCGCCCGAAAACCCCGACTACAAACACCTGCGCATGCGCCGCTGGGCCCATATGCGTTCAGGTTCAGCCGTCATTGATTTATTGGCTATCTTGCCTTTCGTCTTAGAGGCTCTTGTCAGTCAGCAAATTGACTTGCGTTTCTTGCGTGTCTTCCGTTTGATCCGCATGCTTAAACTCACACGCTATACATCGGCACTGCAAACGCTTTACAAAGTGGTGCAGCGTGAATGGCAAGTTATTTTTGCATCGGTCTTTGTCATGATGTTGTTGGTGGTGCTCACAGCCAGCTTGGGCTTCTTGCTTGAGCACGAGGCACAGCCCGATAAATTTGAAAATATTCCGCAATCCATTTATTGGGCCATCATCACCTTGGCTTCTGTGGGTTATGGCGATATTTCGCCCATCACTCCATTAGGTCGTTTACTGACAGTTGTCGTGGCGTTGATCGGCATTGGTATTTTTGCCATCCCTGCTGGCTTGTTAGCTTCGGCCTTCACCGACCAACTGCGCATTGATCGTGAAGCTTTTAAGCAACGGCTCATGTTGGCTTATCAAGATGGCATGCTCGACCATGCTGAAAGAGAACTCATCGTCGCCGAAGCTGAGCGACTGCATTTATCCAGCGATGAGGTCAAGCGTCTCACCGAAGAGACGCGTGCAGAGTTTGAAGCCAAAGAATCCGAAGACCACACCCACGCCAACGGCTTGGTGCTCGACGCCAAAGCACACCCTGCTTTGGCCGCTGCGCAGTTCAAACTGCTGGTGGATCAACTCAGCTTAATTACCCAAGCCACGGGCGAAGACAACTTGCGCAAAAGCTTGGCCCACCTCAAAACAGATCACCAAGCTGAGCTCGATGTACTGGCCATCGTGGCCAAACGCAACCCATAAACCATGACACACTTCTACGAACCCAAAGACGGCCATGGCCTGCCCCACGACCCCTTCAACGCCATTGTGGGCCCTCGCCCCATTGGCTGGGTCTCGACCCGCAGCAACGACGGGGTATTGAACCTCGCGCCCTACAGCTTTTTCACCGCCTTCAACTACATCCCACCCATCGTGGGTTTCTCGAGCACCGGCCCCAAAGACTCGCTGCGCAACGTGCAAGAAAACGGCATGTTTGTGTGGAACCTCGTCACGCGCCCACTCGCCGAAGCCATGAACCAAACCTGCGCCCCCGTGGCGCCTGAGGTGAATGAGTTTGAATTGGCGGGCTTGGCCACGGCCTCTTCACGTGTGGTGGATGTGCCGCGCGTGGCGCAGAGTCCTGTGTCGTTTGAATGCCGCAGCACGCAAATCATTCAGCTCGAAGGTCTCGACAAACAAAAGGTGCCGACTTGGTTGGTATTGGGCGAAGTCGTGGGCGTGCACATCGCCGATCATTTGCTCAAAGACGGTATCTACGACACTGCCAATGCAGGCCACATCTTGCGCGGCGGCGGCCCAGCCGACTACTTCAGCATTGGGCCAGAGCAACTCTTCAAGATGTGGCGTCCACAGGCTTGAGCGTCGAGTGTGATTGTGGAAATACCAAACTCACACAAAAGCCTTTGGCCTCTAAAGTTTTGAACTCTACCTTTGCCCCAAGCAGCTTCGCGTAAGTACCCACAATGGCAAGACCCAATCCCATGCCCGCTTTCAGCGCTTCACCTGCTGAGCCTTGAACCCAGCGCTGGCTGATTTGCTTGAGCTTGTCAGCAGACACACCCGCACCGTTATCAGTGACTGACAGCGTCACGTGTTGATAGGTTTGCTCCAGTGACACGGTGATATGACTCTCGCCCTCTTGCGCACGACCATAGCGCAAGGCGTTGTCGATGAGGTTATTCAGAACGCCTTCAATCAATGCCGCATTACCCTGCACCATCACGGCATGGTCAATACCTTTAGCGCCCAGGTCCACACCAGCAGCATCGGCCTTGGGCAAATAGCGCATGACGGCGTCGCCGACCAATGCGTCTAATGACACGGCAGTTTTTTCTAGGTTTTGATGTGCCTCATCGGCCAAGGCCAAAGCCAGCAGCTGGTCTACCAAATGGCTGGCGCGCTCTTGGCTTATTGAAATGCCTTGCAGTTGTTCGCGCCACACATTTGGATCGTTTTGGCGCAAACCATATTCGGCTAAGGCACGAATACCTGCCAACGGCGTGCGTAACTCATGCGCCACATTTCCCGAGAATTCCCGCTGCGCTTGCACGCTGTAAGCAATACGTCCCAGCAGCGCATTGATGGCTTGGCCTAAGCGCTGTCTCTTATACACATCTGACGCTGCCGACGATAAGGCTCGTGTAGAT
>JAVLFR010000060.1:0-5367 GCA_046052785.1 Limnohabitans sp.
TGCGGCAGCGGCAGCACCAAAGGTGTTGATAAAGGCCAGGGCCGCAAAGCCATTGGCTTCCAACGCGGAGCCGGCGTTGAAGCCAAACCAGCCCACCCACAGCAGCGCAGCGCCGACCATGGTCAAGGTCAAGCTGTGAGGCGCCATGGATTCTTTGCCGTAGCCCGTGCGCTTGCCGATCACATAAGCACCCACCAAACCAGCCACCGCTGCGTTGATGTGCACCACCGTACCGCCCGCGAAGTCCAGCGCACCCTTGGCCCACAACCAGCCCGCAGCGGCCGTCACAGTTTCCAAAGTCGCCGCATCGGTGATGGCGTCAGGGCCGTCCCAATACCAAACCATGTGGGCCACGGGCAAGTAGCTGAACGTGAACCAAATGGCCGAGAACAACAACACCGCCGAGAAGCGCACACGCTCCGCAAATGCACCCACGATCAAAGCGCAAGTGATGGCCGCGAAGGTGGCTTGGAAGGCGGCGAAAGTGAACTCAGGAATCACCACACCTTTGCTGAACGTGGCAGCAATCGAGTCAGGCGTGATGCCTTTGAGGAACAGTTTGTCAAAGCCGCCAAAGAAAGGCGAGCCGCCACTGAACGCCACGGTGTAGCCGTAGATGACCCACAGCACATACACGAGTGAGCTGACCACAAAAACTTGCATCAGCACAGACAGCATGTTCTTGCTGCGGACCAAACCGCCGTAGAACAAAGCCAAACCAGGAATGGTCATCAAGATCACCAACACAGTTGAGATGGTCATGAAGGCGGTGTCGCCTTTGTTGGGCACCGGCGCAGGAGCGGCTTCGGCCGCGGGTGCAGCAGCAGCGGGTGCTGCGGCAGGGGCTGTGACTTTGACGTCAGCAGCAGGGGCGGTTTGTGCCATGGCAGCGGTGCCGCCCAGCAGCAGGCCAAAGCCAATGGCCAATGAGGCTAAGAATTTTTTCATGGGGGTCTTCTTTCTTAAAGCGCTTCAGGACCGGTTTCACCGGTGCGGATGCGTACGACTTGTTCGAGGTCAAAAACAAAAATCTTGCCGTCGCCAATTTTTCCAGTGCGTGCAGCACCTTCGATGGCTTCGATCGCGCGGTCGACGTGTTCGGCGTCCACCGCCGCCTCGATCTTGACCTTAGGCAAGAAGTCAACCACGTACTCAGCACCGCGATACAACTCGGTATGGCCTTTCTGACGGCCGAAACCTTTGACTTCAGTAACAGTGATGCCTTGCACACCAATTTGAGAGAGGGCCTCGCGAACCTCGTCCAACTTGAACGGCTTGATGATGGCGGTAATGAGTTTCATGGTTGCTCCTAGAGAAGACGATGCGTGGGTTTAGAACGCGTACTTGATGCCAACGACCACGGTGTCCTTGGCTGCGTTGTAGCCGGTCGACGAGAGTCCTTTGTACAAAGTCTCGTTCGCTGTTGTCTTGATAGCAGCCACGCTGGCAGACAAGCCATCGCCCAAGTCTTTGTTCAAGGTCAATGCATAGTCGCTGTAGCCATAACCACTGTTGGCGTTCTTGATCGTTTGGCGACCTGCATGTGGTACCAAGCTGTAACCATTGCCCAAATCAAATGTGGCGCTCAAATCCAAGTAACTGCTGCCCTTGCTGTCAGAGTAGCCGAACAGGTTTGAGATGGCTTGTGAATACTTCAAAGTGGCTGGGCCAAAAGTCGCTGCGCCATAGACTTCGTCTGTGTTGGCGTTCACGTTGCCACCCGCCGCAGGCGCTGCATCATGGTAAGTGTTGTTCACATACTGGTAGCGCAAATAACCCACGTCATAGGCGATGCCTGCAGCTTCAAATTTGTAGCCGCCGTAGATATCCAACTCAACTGGGCCTTTGGCTTGCTTTGCACCAGCACCTGTAAGGGCGCCATCCTTGATCCACTTGATGGTCGAAGCCCAAGCGCCCAAATAGTAGCCATTCGCGTTAGCGTAGTCCAAGCCGCCTTGCAAAGCGGGGTCACCTTTGGTTTGACCGATGCCGCGGTAACGGTACTCGCTTGCCACGCCGATGTTGTAAGTGACTTCTGGCGCGGCAGGCGCGGTTTGCGCAAACGCGGCCGAAGAGGTGGCCAAGAGGGCTAAGACGATTTTGGACTTGATGTTCATAGTTTTCTCCATTGAAAAATTTAAGAGGTACACATCTACTTAGCAGGGTCCGTGCCAATGTGTTTCTTCACAAAAGTGCGTCTGCAACATGACCCACGACCCAAAGTGATGCGGTAGTCTGACTACCCGTCCATTTTCGTGCACATTCTTGGTGCATTAATTGGTGTTACATGCCCCGCAATGGGGATAGATGTTCAAAAAGAGAATATTGATGACGCTTGCGCTCATTCACAGCCGCGCCCTGCTCGGCCTTCAGGCTCCGGCGGTGACGGTCGAGGTGCATTTGGCCAACGGTTTACCCAGTTTCACCCTGGTGGGGTTGGCCGATACCGAAGTGAAAGAGGCGCGCGAGCGGGTGCGCTGCGCGATTCAAAACGCGGGGTTGAACTTTCCGACCAACCAACGCATCACGGTCAACCTCGCCCCCGCCGACTTACCCAAAGACTCGGGGCGGTTTGACTTGCCCATCGCCTTGGGCATCTTGGCCGCCCAAGGCCTGCTGGATGACGCCGCTTTGGCGCTGCATGAGTTTGCGGGCGAGTTGTCGCTGTCTGGCGAGCTGCGGCCTGTGCGCGGGGCGCTGGCGATGGGGCTGGCCTTGCGCAGCGCAGGGGTGCGCACGCGCTTGGTGCTGCCACCCGTCAGCGCAGAAGAGGCGGCCTTGGTACCAACCGCTGAGGTGTACCGCGCCCAGCACCTGCGTGACGTGGTGGCGCGCTTTGCCAAGCCCGAGGTGAAGGGCTTGGTGGCCCAGCGCGAAGAAGACACCCAACAACAAGTGCACACCGCCGAAGGCTGGAGTCGCATTGAAGCACCCGCCTGCCACACCACAAGCGCCTCGCACGGGCCCGACTTGGCTGACGTCAAAGGCCAAGCTGCCCCTCGCCGCGCCCTAGAAATTGCGGCAGCGGGTGGACACTCTCTTTTATTAGTCGGCCCGCCAGGCACAGGCAAGTCGATGCTGGCTCAACGTTTTGCCGCCTTGCTGCCCGACATGCGCTTGGATGAGTCCTTAGAAAGCGCGGCCATCGCCAGCCTGGCGGGCCGCTTTGAACTGAGCCAATGGATGCAGCGGCCCACCCGCAGCCCACACCACACGGCCACCTCGGTGGCCTTGGTGGGTGGGGGCACCCCGCCGCGTCCAGGCGAAATTTCATTGGCGCACAACGGCGTGCTGTTTTTAGACGAACTGGCCGAGGTCAAGCGCAGTGCGCTCGAAGCTTTGCGCGAGCCGCTCGAAAACGGCCACATCACCATCTCACGCGCCGCCACGCAGGCGAGGTTTCCCGCGCGCTTTCAATTGATCGCCGCCATGAATCCGTGCCCATGTGGCTTCTTAGGCTCGACCCTCAAAACCTGCCGCTGCACACCCGACCAAGTGACACGCTACCAAGGCAAGCTCAGCGGCCCGTTGCTAGACCGCATTGACTTGCAAGTGGAAGTGCCCACGCTCGCCACCGAAGCGCTGATGCACGCCACCCCAGGTGAGTCAACTGCCACCGTGCGCGCGCGTTGCTTAGCCGCTCATGCCAGAGCGATGCGCCGACAGGGCACCAACAACCAAGGCTTGCAAGGCCAAGCACTCGATGCGCACCTGCACCTCGATGCCGCAGCGGCCGCATTTTTGCAAAGCGCGGCCACAAAACTCGGCTGGTCAAGTCGCAGCACCCACCGCGCCTTGCGGGTGGCGCGCACCATTGCTGACTTGGACGACAGCGCCAACGTGCACGTGACGCATGTGGCCGAGGCGCTGCAATACCGACGCGTGCTGGTGCACTGAACGCTTATAAATTAGGTGCCAGCAAACGCGCGAGGTCTTTGACCGCCACCCCTTGACGTTGTGCCAAGTCTTGCACTTGATCGTCGCCAATGCGGCCGACGTTGAAGTAGGTGGCCTCGGGGTGGGCCAAGTAAAAACCACTCACGCTCGCCGCGGGCGTCATGGCCAAGCTGCTGGTCAGGCCCATGTCGATGTCGTCGCACTGCAGCAAAGCAAACATGTCTTGTTTTGCGCTGTGGTCGGGGCAGGCGGGGTAGCCAGGCGCGGGACGAATGCCTTGGTATTTTTCTTTGATGAGGTCTTCGTGGCTCAAGGCTTCGTCTGGGGCGTAGCCCCACAAGTCGGTGCGCACGCGGTGGTGCAGACACTCGGCGAAGGCTTCGGCCAATCGGTCGGCCAAGGCCTTGAACAAAATGGCCGAGTAGTCGTCGTGCGCGTCGATGAAGCGCTTTTCTTGTTTCTCCGCGCCCAAGCCTGCGGTTACCGCAAACAGGCCCACATAGTCGGCCGCTTGGGTTTGATCGGCCACGAAGTCTGACAAGCAACGGTTGGGGTTGCGCACCTCATCCCGCGTGGGCTTGGCGGTTTGTTGGCGCAAGCCGAACCACGTCATCACCTGTTGTTGGCGGGTTTCGTCGGCATACAACACAATGTCGTCGCCCACGCGCTGGGCGGGGTACAAGCCCACCACCGCGTTGGCCGTGAGCCAGCGGTTGGCGATGATTTTTTTCAGCATCGCTTGGCCGTCGGCAAAGACCTTCTTGGCTTCCTCGCCCACCACCTCGTCTTCCAAGATGGCGGGGAAGGGGCCAGCCAAATCCCAGGTTTGGAAAAAGGGAGCCCAGTCGATGTATTTCTCAAGCTCGGCGAGGTCAAAGTTTTTGAACACGCGACGGCCAATGAACTTGGGTCGCGCAGGTGTGTAGTGGTCCCAACTGATGGTCGTGGCGTTGGCGCGCGCTTGGTCCAGGGTGACCAAGGGCGTTTGCTTTTTGTTGGCGTGCTGCTCGCGCACGTTCGCGTAGTCGGCATTCAACTCGGCAATGTATTTGGCGGCTTGGTCCGACAACAGACCTTGTGCCACGCTCACGCTGCGCGAAGCATCGGGCACATACACCACCGGCCCGGTGTAATGCGGTGAGATTTTGACGGCCGTGTGCACCCGGCTGCAGGTGGCGCCACCGATCAGCAAGGGCATTTGGCGTTCACGGAAGTAAGGGTCTTTCTCCATCTCGGCGGCCACGTACTGCATCTCTTCGAGGCTGGGCGTGATCAGGCCCGACAGGCCGATGATGTCGGCGTTTTCTTCTTTGGCCTTGGCCAAAATTTCATGGCAGGGCACCATCACGCCCATGTTCACCACTTCAAAGTTGTTGCACTGCAAGACCACGGTGACGATGTTTTTGCCGATATCGTGGACATCACCTTTAACGGTGGCGATGACAATTTTTCCTTTGGATTTGGTATCGC
>JAVLFR010000061.1:0-2973 GCA_046052785.1 Limnohabitans sp.
AGCTTCGTCGGCAGCGTCAGATGTGTATAAGAGACAGTGTCTGGCTTTCCCGTGTGCAACGGCGGCAAAGTGGTGGGCATTGTCACGGGCCGGGATTTGCGGTTTGAGACCCGCTACGACCAGAAGGTCAGCGAAATCATGACGCCGCGCGAGCGCTTGATCACGGTGCCCGAGGGCACCACGCCCGAGCAAGCCAAACACCTGTTGAACAAACACAAGCTTGAGCGCTTGTTGGTTATCAACGACGCGTTTGAACTCAAGGGCCTGATCACCGTTAAGGACATCACCAAACAACTTAATTTCCCCAACGCCGCGCGCGACGCCGCAGGCAAATTGCGTGTGGGCGCTGCGGTGGGCGTGGGCGAGGGTACCGAAGAGCGCGTGGAGGCCTTGGTCCGTGCAGGCGTGGACGCCATTGTGGTGGACACCGCGCATGGCCACAGCAAAGGCGTGATTGAGCGCGTGCGTTGGGTCAAACAAAACTACCCCCACATCGAAGTGATAGGCGGCAACATCGCCACGGGCGCAGCGGCTTTGGCTTTGGTGGAAGCGGGCGCTGATGCCGTGAAGGTGGGCATTGGCCCAGGTTCAATCTGCACCACGCGCATCGTGGCGGGTGTGGGCGTGCCGCAAATCATGGCGGTCGACAGCGTGGCCACGGCACTCAAAGGTACAGGGGTGCCCTTAATTGCGGATGGCGGCATCCGTTACAGCGGTGACATCGCCAAGGCGATTGCCGCCGGTGCGGGCACAGTCATGATGGGCGGCATGTTTGCGGGCACCGAAGAATCGCCCGGCGAAATTGTGTTGTACCAAGGCCGTAGCTACAAGAGCTATCGCGGCATGGGCTCGATCGGCGCCATGCAGCAAGGCAGTGCAGACCGTTACTTCCAAGAGTCCAGCACGGGCAACCCTAATGCCGACAAATTGGTGCCCGAGGGCATTGAAGGCCGCGTGCCTTACAAAGGCTCAGTGGTGTCCATCATCTACCAAATGGCGGGCGGCTTGCGCGCCAGCATGGGTTACTGCGGCTGCGCGACCATCGAGGCCATGCATGAAGAATCCCAGTTCGTAGAAATCACTGCTGCGGGTATCCGCGAAAGCCACGTGCATGATGTGCAGATCACCAAGGAAGCGCCGAACTACCGGGCCGAATAAAGTCTGAGCCTGCCACCCCTTGGGGTGGCTTTGTTTTTTGAGACAATAGCGCCATAGGCCACTTGACGGCCATTTTTTATTTATGTCGCACCAAAAAATCCTGATCCTCGATTTCGGTTCTCAAGTCACTCAACTCATCGCCCGTCGCGTGCGTGAGGCCCATGTGTTTTGTGAAGTCCACCCTTGCGACGTGACCAGTGACTGGGTGCGCGACTACGCAAAAGACGGCAATCTCAAAGGCATCATCCTGTCTGGCAGCCACGCCAGCGTTTACGAGGTGGATGACCGCGCCCCAGACGCCGTGTTTGAACTGGGTATTCCGGTCTTGGGCATTTGCTATGGCATGCAAACCATGGCCACTCAGTTAGGCGGCAAAGTAGAGGCGGGTACTACACGCGAGTTTGGCTATGCCGAAGTGCGCGCGCATGGTCACACCGACCTGCTCAAAGGCATTGAAGACTTCAACACGCCAGAAGGCTATGGGATGCTCAAAGTCTGGATGAGCCACGGCGACAAGGTTACAGAACTGCCCGAAGGCTTCAAAGTCATGGCGTCCACGCCAGCTTGCCCCATTGCTGGTATGGCGGATGAGGCACGCAAGTTTTATGCGGTGCAGTTTCATCCCGAGGTCACGCACACACTGCAAGGGCAAGCCTTGTTGAACCGCTTTGTGCTGGATATTTGCGGCACACGCCCTGACTGGATCATGGGCAACTACATCGAAGAAGCTGTCGCGGCCATTCGCCAACAGGTGGGTGATGAAGAGGTCATTTTGGGACTGTCGGGCGGCGTGGATTCTTCTGTGGCTGCTGCGCTCATTCACCGTGCCATTGGTGACAAACTCACCTGTGTGTTTGTGGATCATGGTCTTTTGCGCTTGAATGAAGGCGACATGGTGATGGACATGTTTGTCGGCAAGTTGCATGCACATGTCATTCGCGTAGATGCCAGTGAACTGTTCTTAGGCAAATTGGCAGGCGTGAGCGAACCTGAGGCCAAACGCAAAATCATCGGCGGCTTATTTGTGGATGTATTCAAAGAGCAAGCCGCCAAGCTCAAGGCGGGTGATGGCGGGCACAAGGGCGCAACGTTCCTTGCACAAGGCACGATTTACCCCGACGTCATCGAAAGCGGTGGCGCAAAGAGCAAAAAAGCCGTCACCATCAAGAGCCACCACAACGTGGGTGGACTGCCTGAGCAGTTGGGTTTGAAGTTGTTGGAGCCTTTGCGCGAGTTGTTTAAGGACGAAGTGCGCGAACTCGGCGTGGCGCTGGGCTTACCCCGCGAGATGGTGTATCGCCACCCCTTTCCAGGTCCAGGTTTGGGGGTGCGCATTTTGGGTGAAGTGAAGAAGGAATATGCCGACTTGCTGCGTCGTGCAGATGCGATTTTTATTGAAGAGTTGCATCACTTCAAAGACGAGACCACTGGCAAATCTTGGTACGACTTGACCAGCCAAGCGTTTACTGTGTTCTTACCTGTCAAGAGCGTGGGTGTGATGGGCGATGGCCGAACTTACGACTACGTGGTGGCCTTGCGCGCTGTGCAAACCAGTGACTTCATGACCGCAGACTGGGCTGAGTTGCCCTACGCGTTGCTCAAGAAAGTGTCTGGCCGCATCATCAACGAGGTGCGCGGCATCAACCGGGTGACCTATGACGTTTCGTCGAAACCGCCTGCGACGATTGAGTGGGAATAAAGGCTATTTTTTAAACAAGCGTGCATAAGTTCTTGCCGCCCACTGCCCAAGATCATCAAGGTAGGTAAACACCACTGGAATGACCAACAGGCTGAGCACCGTGCTGGTCATCAGGC
>JAVLFR010000062.1:0-5859 GCA_046052785.1 Limnohabitans sp.
TTATCGTCGGCAGCGTCAGATGTGTATAAGAGACAGGGGTGAGGTGGTGGCGCTCATGGGGCGCAACGGCGCGGGCAAGTCCAGCACCCTCAAAGCCATCATGGGGCTCATGCCGCGCCGCACGGGCCGCATCCACTTTGCTGGGCATGACATCTCCAACGCCGAGCCCTACCAAGCTGCCCGTTTGGGGCTGGGCTATGTGCCCGAAGACCGTCGCATCTTCACCGACCTGACGGTGTTGGAAAACTTGCAGCTGGGCGTGCCCTCCAAACGCCGCACGGCGCTCGCCAGCGACGCCCCGAGCTGGTCCCTGGCGCGCATCTTTGCGCTATTTCCCAACCTGGCCCAAATGCAACAGCAGCGCGCCAGCCATATGAGTGGCGGCGAACAGCAAATGCTGACAGTGGCGCGGACCCTCATGGGCAACCCCGCGATGGTATTGCTTGACGAGCCCTCCGAGGGGCTGGCTCCTCTGATCGTGGATCAAATGGGGGAAATGATTTTGACGCTCAAGCGCCAAGGCGTGGGCGTGTTGCTGTCCGAACAAAACACCGCCTTTGCCCAATGGGTGAGCGACCGCAGTTACGTCTTAGACCGCGGTGTGCTCAGCGCGTCGACTGCGCACGTGGCTTAGGCGTCGCCGCGATTCATCCGCTCGCTTTTCCAATACACATCGTCACCGCCATCCATGCGGTTCAACACGCGTGCCAACACAAACATCAAGTCGCTGAGTCGGTTGAGGTATTGACGCGGCGCGTCGCCAATGGCCTCTTCATTGCCCAAGGCCACCACCGCGCGCTCGGCACGACGCGCCACCGTGCGACACACATGCGCCAATGAGGCGCCACGTGTGCCCGCTGGCAAAATGAACTCGGCCAGCTTAGGGAGTTGGGCGTTGTAGCGTTCAAGCGCATCATCCAAGGCTTGCACCGCTTCTTCTTTGAGCAGCTCAAAGCCAGGAATCGACAACTCGCCGCCCAGGTTAAAGAGCTGGTGCTGGATCTCCACCAACAGCGCTCGCACGTCCTGCGCCATGCCCTCACACAGCAACACGCCAATGTTGGAGTTGAGCTCGTCGACCTCGCCCATGGCATGCACCCGCAAGCTGTTTTTGGACACGCGCTGGTTGTTGCCCAAGCCCGTGGTGCCCGCATCGCCCGTGCGGGTGGCGATTTGTGTGAGTCGATTGCCCATGATGTGTTGCCTTTTTGTCTGTGCGCTATTTTGCCAGTCCCCTATGGGCTTCACACGCAAGCCGAGTTATTCATAGAATGTTCAAAACATCGGAGACCGACATGAACGCCCCCACTGCCCCACACCACCTCGCCCCGCTGATTGCCCCCCGAGAGGCTCCCGCCGAATTGATGGCGGCGTTGCAAGCGCGTTTTGGCGCCAACTTCGCCACCGCTTTGGTGATTCGCGAACAACATGGCCGCGACGAGTCGGCCTACACCCATGTGCCACCCCCTGCAGGCGTGGTGTTTGCGCAAAGCACGCAAGATGTGTCCGACGCCATTCGCTTGGCCGCTCAATACCACACCCCCGTGATTCCCTTTGGTGTGGGCTCTTCGCTCGAAGGCCATTTGCTGGCCGTGCAAGGCGGCATCAGCATTGACGTGGGCCGGATGAACCAAGTGGTCAGCATCAACGCCGAAGACCTGACCGTGACCGTGCAAGCTGGCGTGACACGCAAACAATTGAACGAAGCGATCAAAAGCACGGGCTTGTTCTTTCCGATTGACCCTGGGGCAGATGCCTCCATTGGCGGCATGTGTGCCACGCGAGCGAGCGGCACCAACGCGGTTCGCTATGGCACGATGCGTGAAAACGTGTTGGCACTTGAGGTGGTCACAGCGACGGGCGAGATCATCCACACGGGCACGCGCGCTAAAAAATCTTCCGCTGGCTACGACCTGACCCGCCTGATGGTGGGCAGCGAGGGCACGCTGGGCGTGATGACCGAAATCACCTTGCGTATTTATCCCCTGCCCGAAGCCGTCTCCGCGGCTGTGTGTTCGTTTCCCACCATCGAAGCGGCCGTGCGCACCACGATTGCCACGATACAAATGGGCGTGCCGATTGCGCGGGTGGAATTGATTGATCACAACACCGTGCGCATGGTCAACGCCTATGCCAAGCTGGGGCTGCGTGAGTCGGCCATGTTGCTGATGGAGTTCCACGGCTCGCCTGCTAGCGTGAAAGAGCAGGCCGAAACTGTGCAAGAAATCGCGGCCGATCATGGGGGTGAATCGTTTGAATGGGCCACCACACCTGAGGAGCGCACGCGGCTGTGGACCGCGCGCCACAACGCCTACTTTGCAGGCATCCAAAGCAAGCCGGGTTGTCGCGCCATCAGCACGGACACCTGCGTGCCCATCAGCGAGCTGGCCAATTGTTTGCTCGACTCCATCACCGAAGCCGATGCAAGTGGCATCCCCTATTTCTTAGTCGGCCACGTGGGCGACGGCAACTTCCACTTTGGCTATTTGATTGACCCCAACAACCCGCAAGAGTGTGCGACCGCTGAAGACTTGAACCACAAACTGGTGGCGCGGGCCTTGCGGTTGGGCGGCACGTGCACGGGTGAGCACGGCATTGGCTTGCACAAAATGGAGTTTTTGCTGGCTGAGACTGGCGAGGGCGCGGTCAATATGATGCGCACCATCAAGCGGGCGCTGGACCCGCACAACATCATGAACCCAGGCAAGATTTTTTCTTGGTGACAGGCGGCGCTTATTGTTTGCGCAGCCTGTCAATGAGCCCATTGAGCTCGTCGATAGAGCCAAATTGAATGGCGAGTTCGCCCATCTCCTCCACGCGCCCATGACGTTTGACGCGCTTTTTGACACGCACCTCGACTTGGGCTGTGAGCAAATCGGATAGTTCTTCTTCGACGCGTTTGATGTCGCGCGACTTTTCGTTTTTGGGGGTTTGCGGCACGAGATTGAATTCGGCGCTGAGTTTTTTCACCAAGCTTTCCGCTTCGCGGACCGACATTTTTTTGGCGCTGATTTGATTGGCCGCCGTGATTTGGGTGCCTCGGTCGAGCGCCAACAAGGCCCGCGCGTGACCCATGTCGATGTCGCCCGCCATGAGCATGGACTGCACAGGCTCGGCCAAGTTGAGCAAGCGCAGCAAGTTGCTGGCCGCACTGCGTGAGCGGCCCACCGCTTGGGCGGCCAGCTCGTGCGTGAGGCCAAACTCTTTGATCAGGCGTTGCAAGCCTTGCGCTTCTTCGAGGGGGTTGAGGTCTTCGCGCTGAATGTTTTCAATCAGCGCCATGGCCGCAGCGGCTTCGTTAGGGACGTTGCGCACCAGCACGGGCACGTTGTCAAGGCCGGCTAGTTTGGCAGCGCGACTACGACGCTCGCCCGCGATGATTTCGTATTTGCCTGCGTTGGGGCCGTCGGTGAGTTGGCGCACCAAAATTGGCTGCATGATGCCTTGGGCTTTGATGCTTTCGGCCAATTCATACAAGGCGCCCTCGTCCATGCGTGTGCGCGGCTGGTACATGCCCGGGACCAGTTGGGTCAGCGCCAAGGTGTTGGGCAGCCCCTCCGCGGCGGCGTTTTGTGCGGCCAAGCTGTCATCGACTTTGGGACCCAGCAAGGCTTCGAGGCCGCGGCCGAGGCCTTTGGTTTTTTTAGTGACCATGTTCTTCTTTCTGTAAATCTTGTAGCAGGGCAAAGCCTTGCGACCAATCGCCAAGGCCTGCGTCTGCATTGAGGTGGCCTCGCACGCCGCAATCGATCAATTGTGAGCCCCAGGTTTGGGCCAAGCCACTGGCTCTCATGAGGCTGCAATAAGGGTCGTTGCGGCTGGCCGCCACTATGCTTTTGAAAGGCAATCGCGCTTGCGGCATAGGGTGCCAGCTGTGCAACCGATGCTGCATCTCGAGACGCTCGATGTCGCAAGGCGCCACCAGCAAAGCCCCGTCGACCAGATGCACGTGTTGTGAATGCGCGGCCCATGCCGCCACCAACAAGCAGCCCAAACCATGCGCCACCAACACCGCGTGTGGATAGCGCAGGACGGCCTCTTCGAGTTGCGCCATCCAGTCGCCACGCAGCGGGAAATCCCAATCATGCTGCGCCACACGAATAAAGCCATGTGTTCGCTGCCAATAGCTTTGCCAATGGTCGGGGCCGCTGTTGTGCCAACCGGCAAGAAGAAGAACGGGGCTTGGCATTTACAGTTTTTTCACGCGCTCGACCATTTCTTGGGCAAAGTCCACAAATGCGTGGCTGCCTTTGGCTGAGGGGTCAAACACCACGCCAGGCAGGCCATAGCTAGGCGCCTCGGCCAAGCGCACATTGCGCGGAATGACGGCTGCAAAGACTTTGTCACCAAAATGGTCTTTGAGTTGTTCGCTGACTTGCTGCTGCAAGGTGATGCGCGGATCAAACATGACGCGCAAAAGACCAATGATTTTCAGGTCTCGGTTGAGGTTGGCATGCACTTGTTTGATGGTGTTGACCAAGTCGGTCAAGCCCTCGAGGGCAAAGTATTCGCACTGCATGGGCACGATGACGCCATGGGCGCAGCACAAGCCGTTGAGCGTCAGCATGGACAACGAGGGCGGGCAATCAATCAACACAAAGTCATACTCGGCATCGACCGCGGCCAAGGCTTGCTTGAGCCGCTTTTCACGACGCTCCAAAGACACCAACTCCACCTCGGCGCCGGCCAAATCGCGGTTGGCGCCCAACACATCGTAGGTCGGGATTTTGGCGCGCACCCCGTCGCTGCCCCAGTGGCTGCGGATGCGGGCCTCGGCAATGGTGGCTTCTTCCAACAAGACGTCATACACCGACAGCGCCATCTCGCGCTTGTCGACGCCCGAGCTCATGGTGGCATTGCCCTGAGGGTCTAAGTCAATCATCAGCACACGCTGGCCGACAAACGCCAAACCTGCCGCCAAGTTAACGGTGGTGGTGGTCTTACCCACCCCGCCTTTTTGATTGGCAACGCAGAAAATTTGAGCCATGGTGGACTTTCGAAAGAGACAAATTAAAACAAAACGAGTTTGAGGCCAAACCCGATCAACAACACACCCGCAATTTTGTTCAGCAGCACCGCCACCAATGGGTTGGCACGCATGCGCTCGGCCAAATGCTGGACCAGCAGCACCAAGGCCAAGCCATAGCCCAGTGTGAGGACGGCAATGGTGGCGGCCATCGCGGCAAAGCTGATCAAACCCAGATGAATCGCTGGGTCAACAAACAGCGGGAAAAAGGCCATGTAAAACACAATCGCTTTGGGGTTGAGCACCGTGATGAACAAGGCTTGGCGAAAGTAACGTCCGGGCTGCATGTTCAAAACAGGCGCATCACCAGGCTTGACGTTGAACAAGGAATACCCCAGCCCGATCAAATAAGCAGCACCCGCCCATTTGAGCGAACTGTACAAACTGGGGTAGTTGAAGAGCACCGCCGACAAACCCGCCACGGCCAACCACAGCAACACTTGGTCACCTGCAATCACGCCCAAGGTGGCGGCCAGCCCCGCGCGCACCCCGCCCTTGCCCGTTGCCGTGAGCAAAGCCAAGTTACCGGGCCCGGGAATGGCCAAAAAGACAAGGACCGCCACGACAAATGCGCCGTAGTCCGCGATACCAAACATAGAACTCTCAGTTTTAAAACTGAAACAAGTTTAACCGCGCATCCAGATGATGCAGCGCTCAGCCTCCAAACCGGGCACCTCGAGCTGTTCCACGTGAAACACTTGGACCTCGTTGGGCAAGGCGGCCAACTCCTGCTCGGGGTGCTTGCCTTTCATGGCGAGCCACACGCCATGATCCGCCAAAGCGCCACGGGACCAAGAGACAAAATCAGGCAACGAGGCAAAGGCGCGGGAACA
>JAVLFR010000063.1:0-2339 GCA_046052785.1 Limnohabitans sp.
AGTCGATTGTGCCAGCCAGCAAATTTGTGGGCTCGGCGGGCAGCCGCTTACATGTGCCGCTGCACCACATCGAAGCTTGTTATGTGCGCAGCCACTTCAACACCGCCGAGGTGAGTGTGTCCGATTCACCCAGGCCCAATGAGTTGCTTTTTGCACTGGCCATGTCGACGGGACCTCGCGTACATGAGCGACTCGGGGGTTTGCGTGTTGATCAGATTAGCGTCGGCGATGGTCAGCGCTAAGCCCACAACAGCAGACAACCAGAGTTTGAAATCATGCGAATTTTGATATACGGCGCGGGTGCCATTGGCAGCGACTTGGGTGCCTTGCTGAGCGAAAGCGGCGAGGACGTTCAGTTGTTGGCTCGTGGTGCCCAGTTGGCGGCCTTGCAGGCCAATGGGGTAACTGTCGAGTACCAAGGGCAGCCGAGCCGTCAGGTGCCAGTCAAGGCGTTGTCGGCCGAAGCATGCCGCGGGCGCTTTGATCTGATTTTTGTCACCCTCAAGTCCACCCAGTTGGCAGACGCTGCAAAGTCCATCGTGTCATTGCTTGCGCCCGACGGCGTGATGGTCATGATTCAAAACGGATTGCCATGGTGGTACTTTGACGGCATCGAGTCGGCCCATCAGGGTGCCCGACTGCCTTGCCTAGACCGTGAGGGCGTGCTCCAGCGCGAGATACCCTTGGCCAGCGTCGTAGGGGCGGTCATTTACCGGCCGGTGACGCAAACAGCGCCAGGAAAAATTTATTTACCCACAGTCATGCCACCGCGGTTGCAAATTGGCGAAGTTGACAACCGGGTTTCTGAGCGACTGCAGACCATTGCGAATTTGGTGAGTCGCGCCGGCTTGCCCACGGAGGTCACGCAGGACATCCGCCGCGCCAAGTGGCAGAAGTTAATGATGAATCTGATTTGGAATCCCTTGTGTTCGATCACGCAGTCGTCGCCGGGCTATATTGTTCAAAGCGCGCTGGCCGCTGACATGGTGGGCCTGATGCTGAGCGAGGGAGCTGCCGTGGCCCGAAGTGTCGGCATTGATCTCAAGACCGACCCGCAGGCCGAGATAGACCGGGTGCGAAGCAACTTGGCGCAACAACCGTCGATGCTTCAAGACGTCCGTGCGGGACGGCCGATCGAGTTTGATGCCATCATGAATGCCGTGGTGGAGATGGCCAACCTCACAGGCGTGCCTGTGCCGACGCTGAAGACGGTTGCGGCCATGCTGGATGTGCTGAATGCGGGCGTCATCAGGCAAGGCCAGGGCATCGGCTTTCAAGCCAAGCGCTAGCGCAGTCGAACTTAGGTGGGTGCCGCCAACGCCGCCTCAATGTCACCCGCCAACTTCGCAGGCGCATCCATGGATGCATAGCGCTTGAGCACGTGCCCGTTTTTGCCCACCAAGAACTTGGTGAAATTCCATTTGATGGCTTCGCTGCCCAACAGCCCTGGCGCTTCGGCCTTGAGCCACTTGAACAACGGGTGGGCGCTGTCGCCATTGACTTCCACTTTTTCCATCATCGCAAAGCTCACGCCGTAGTTGCGTTGGCAAAACGCGCCAATCTCGGCGTTGGTGCCCGCGTCTTGCGCGCCAAACTGGTTGCAAGGAAAACCGATGACAGCCAAGCCCTGTGGGCCATAGGTTTTGTGCAGGGCTTCTAAGCCCTCAAACTGCGGTGTGAAGCCGCAAGCGCTGGCGGTGTTGACAATAAGCAGCACCTTGTTTTGCAGGTCCGCAAAGGCCATAGGCGTGCCGTCAATTTGTTTGGCAGTGAATTGGGAGAGTGCCGTCATGGTGGGGTGTCTTTCGAGGAGTGGGATGGAGTGGCCAGCAGCGCCGCCAACACGATCATGCCGCCACCTAGGCCGATGCGCCAACTCAACGTCGAAGCCCCTAGTGCGACTGAGGACACGCTGGCAAACACCACCTCTGACATCATCACCATGGCGGTGGTGTGTGCACTCAAACGTGCCGCACCGTATTGGAGGGTGAAGTTCGACACCAAGAAGGCGGCACTCAGACCCAGCACATAAGGGGCCCAAATCACAGCGGCTTGCGCCAAAGAGGCCTCGTGGGTCGCCATCCCAAAAGCTGGCACTGCCGCTGAAATCACACCTGCCAAAGTTGCCAGCACCGCGCAAACCAAAGCCATCAAAGCGCCGCCGCCAAACATGGCCACCATGCGCGCCGTCTCGGGCGCGTGGTGCAAGCGCAGCAGCCAGATGTTGGTCAGGGCGAAACAAAAGCCGGCCATGAGGGCCAATGCGTCTGGTAGATCTTGCGGCAGCGGCCAAGACGATTCGGGTGTTTTGAGCACCCACACCACGCCCAACAGCGCCA
>JAVLFR010000064.1:0-6600 GCA_046052785.1 Limnohabitans sp.
GGCTGCGTTCAACCAAGCGGTGCATCAACCGAGCCAAAAAAAACTCAAGCGCCCGCTTGAATTGGTCATCAGCTTGGTGCGAAAACTCGAACTACCGCTGGCCCCGTCCATGGGCTTGGTCAACGAAATATCAGCTGCAGGCCAGCGCCTCTATATGTGGCCAACGCCTGATGGTCACCCTGACGTCACCACCTATTGGCTCACCCCCCACACCATGCGCCGACGCTGGATGTTGACCATGGGACTGTTAGACAACTGGTGGGGCACCGGCCAAGTCACGCCCCAGCAACTGAGCCTGGGCTTGGGTCAACCGGTCAATGAAAACCAACTGCTGGCTCACCACGCGGAGCGACTGCTGGGGGCACAAGCCGCCCAAAGTGTGACGCAACAAATTTTGTCGGCGCAAGGCGCAGCGCCTAGGGGTTTGCTCAGCGCCGCCGCCGACGAGTGGGCCAGCGTGCGTCGCAACGTGGCCTACATGGCCATGAGCCCGGCCTTTCAATGGAAATAAGGCAAGGACGACATGCAACGCCGTGAACTTCTTAAAGCTTTGGCCTGCACTGGATTGGGCACAGCTTCGTCGTTGCGTAACCTGAGCTTTGCCGCCCAACCCAGCGCGACTTTGGTGGTGGTGTTTTTGCGCGGCGGGGCTGACAGCTTGCACATGGCCGCGCCTGTGACCGACCGACACTATGTGGCCAATCGGCCGACCGACCTGCGCATCACCGATGGCGCACAAAACGCAGGGCTTCGCTTGCCCAAAGAATTTGCAGCCCAGCAAGACTGCCGCATCCACCCGAGCGCAGCCCCCTTGCTCGACTTGTTTCAAAGTGGCCACGCGCAGTTGTTGCATGCCTGTGGTTTGGCCAATGCCACCCGTAGCCACTTTGTGGCGCAAGAAATATTAGAGTCCGGCGCTTTGAATCAAGACCGCATTTTGGCCTCCACACCCGGTTGGATCGCGCCCTTTGTGCGCCCCGCCATGGCGGGCAAAAGGGTTGACTTTGTGTCCACGTCAGCAGGCCAAATTCGCAGCCTTCAGGGCTTGACCTCGGGTATGAGTTTGGTGGGCGAATTGCGCCATGGGCTTAACCTTCCGGGGGACGCCGTTGGCAAATCTGTGCTGGAAGCACTCTATGCCAACAGCTCTGCCAACTCTGGCCCAGACCCTGTGCGCCAAGTGGGCCAGCAAACCTTGCAGCAGCTCGCCTGGGTTGAGAGCCAAGCGCCTCGCATCGAGGGTCGCATCGCCCCTTACACCCCGCCCAAGGGCGTGAGCTACAACACCGAAAACCAAGATTGGCATCATGCGGTGCAAACCGTGGCGCAACTCATTCGCATGGACGTCGGCCTTCAAGTGGCCTGTCTCGACCTAGGGGGCTGGGACACTCACGAGGCCCAAGGCCGCAAGCTCAACAACTTGGTGCGCCAGTGGTCCGCCAACCTGCGCGCTTTGTTTGACGATGTGCAAGCTGCGGGTAAACCCACCACCATCGTGGTGGTCAGCGAATTTGGTCGCCGGCTCAGAGCCAATGCCAGCGGCGGCACCGACCATGGACACGCTGGCATTGTCTGGGCGCTCGACACACAAGCGCGCGGCTTGTTGCCCCCTACCCTGTGGCCTGGGCTGGCCACCGATCAACTCGATCAAGGTATGGATCTACAGCACACACGGGATATCAAGCAAGTGCTGGCAGATTTGGCCAAGCGGGTCCTCACTTAGCCGCACCCAAGCGAGGGCTAGTGGTTCGCCCACTGGGCCCCGTGACGCTCACAAAACAATGCGCCCACGCGCGTTTGCACCTGAACGCCCATGGCGCGCGCCTCTTGCGCCGTCAGGCCGCTGCTGTAGGGAAAGGTATCGAGCATCACACGGTGTTGCCCCAAAATCTGTAAGGCCTCCCGGTGGTTGGCTGGCGTGACAAACTCCACCTGCGCAGCATCGAGGTACTTCAACACCTGCACCCGCGCCTGTGGGTATTTGAACTGTTGGTGCACAAAGCATTTGCGGCCAGGCAAGGTTTGCAGATGCTGCAAGAAGGCGCGCGACAACTTGGCCGGGTTCGAAAAAATAACAGGCACATCGCGTTTGTTTTCGGTGCGAGGTGGCAAGTAATCGGGTGGGGTGTAAGTGGCATAGCCGCCCGGAATTTGCACCAACGGTTCGGTAAAAAAATGCTGCATGTGCGCAGGCGACTGCCAATCGTCACCGATCCAGCCGTCAAAACTTTTTAGCCCAGTGGTCACACTTTGCCCGCCCACCCACTTGAACATTTGCGGCACGGGCTTGACCGATAGGGCTTTGAGTGCCACCGGATCCATCCAGCCCCCCAAGTCGTACAGCACGTCCACATCCGCGCGGTAAAGGCGCTCGGCCAAGCCCACGGCATCCATCTCTTGCACCTCATGCCATTCGTGGGCCAGGCCCCTGAAAATTGCATTCGCCCAATCGCTTTGGTGCCCCCGGTTGAACACCACCAAATCGCAACCACGGGCCAGTTGGCGCCAAGCCGCAATGGTCAAAAAATAAACCGGTGAGGCGCACAGCAATGACGATATCAGCGCCACCCGAGGCCTTGTGCGTCCAGAGCTGGGGCGCCAATTGACGTCTCTTGGCAGGGGTAAATCACTGCGTCCTGTGTTGTGGTCTTCGGGCAAGAAAGCCAAGGGTGCAGGATCAAGTTGCAGCGATCGGGATGAAAAATCCATCACGCTTTGGTTGTGTGCCTCAGCTGGTGTATCGCGGTCATACAGGCCGGCCATCAAGGTGGTCAACTCGGCATCCTCGGCGTGTTCAGCCAGGGTGAGCAAGGGTTTGACCAAGGCCACCGCGGTCAAGGGTTGCCCAAACGTGTTCATGTACAAATCAGCCAGCGCCACACGGGCTTGCGCATTGCTCGCGTCGCTGCGAAGCACCGCCTTGAAGCTCTCATCGGCTTGCATCATGTCGCCCGTTAATTTTTGCGCCTTGCCCATCACCAAATGGCTTTGCCAAAGCGACGGAGACAGCGCCAGTGCGCGGCGACACGCATCCTCCGCGACCGCTCCCTGCCCCAAGGCCAAGGCGCACACGCCTAGGTTGTGCCAAGCGCCTGCATGGTGGGGTTGCCTTTGCAAGGCCAAACCAAATTGCGACATGCCCTGGGCCCATTGGCCTCGCGCCATCGCCTGCTGCCCAGATTGCAACAGGGCTTGGGTGTCATGTGCGGCGCGACTGTCAGACATCTGCGCAGCTCAATGCACAACCCTGGGCCCAGCGCTGTCGGTTGCGCGCTCCAAGGCCCAAGCAGCTTTGCGTCCCATGGTCTCCAGCAGCACACGCAACTTCACCACCATCTCTTCTGTGAGCTGCATCGTCAACACCTGGCCGCGCTGCAACTCCAACTGCAGCGCCATGATCTGCTTGTCCATGGTGAACCGCACCCGCTTCACCAAGACAGGATCAGCACCTAAAGGAAACTGCGTGGCAGGCACAAACGTTGTGAATTGCGTGGCTTGTGCCTGCGTTTGTTGCTTGAACTCGGCAATCTCTTGGGCATGCGCGCTGGCATGCTCACTCGCCACAGCAGCCACTGCAGCCTGCGCACCCAAGTCCAACAACTCGCGCACCATCACACGCGTGAGCCACAAGCGGTATTCCTGTGAAGTGCTGGTGTTGAATCGAAACAACACGCGGTCTTCATCGATCACATAAGAGGCATTGAACTGAGTGATCCTCATCCAAACATCTCCAGCAAAGCCGCATCCCGCACACGCCCGCCAAATCCCTCGTGGGCTCGTTGGCGATACAAGGCACGGTCATGGGCATGCACCGACGCGCTGTCCTTGCCCCAGTCGACTTCCACCAGCACACTGTTGGGTTCATACACATAGGCTTTGGCTTGTCGTGCCAACACCGTTAACTCAGCATCGGCGTAATGACGCGCATACCCCGCATGAAACAAAGCACCCTGCTCGGGCAAGTAATTGCCTGCAGCCCAAGCCCGACTGACCAAGCCAAATGACGCTAAAGCCCCATGCCACTTGCCATCGTTAAAACCCAGCAGAACACCACGCTGGCGGTGCAAGGCCTGCAGCGCCAAGCCCATCCAATCGCGCCCCGCCAAAGCGTCCTGAGCCATGTAGCCAAACCAAGGGCTGCGACTCGCAGCAAACACTTGATTGGCAATGGCCACAAAACCTTGTCGGCGCTCGTCAAGCACGGCCAGCACCTTGCCCTTGGCTGAGGCACGGGAGGCGGCCAATTCACCAGCGCGTGTCGCCAAAGCCACATCGGTGCAGGGCAAAACCATCAAAGCACCATCAAGCTCCCAGCTGCGATTGGCGAGTTGCGATGAATCGACCAGTTCGAAGTCCATCAGACAAAACGGACTTCAGTGGGGGTGATCGCGCGCAGGTATTTGTCGCACCAAGCTTTGGTATTGGTTTGACTCAGGTACAAGTTGCGGTAATTCACCCAGCATGCGGCCAGCCATGCCGACTGTGTACGGTGCGCGACGTCCTTCATCTCGCGCAGCAACTTCAGGTGCACGTTGAGTTCACGTTCACGCTCAGGCAACGCAATTTTGTAGCCCTTCAAATCCTTACCTTCGGTTCGCATGAACAAGCCGAACAAACGCTCCACGATGAAGGGGATGTAGGTGGCGCCACCATGCAAGCCCTTGTCATCGGCCACTTTCGAGTGCAACACATCGCGCACCATCGGTGGCAGTTTCTTATCCGCCGTCACCAACACCTTGCGCACATAGGGAATGAATCGCGCCCAAAACGCTGGCGTGGCGACAAAGTAATTGGCCGCCGAGTAAATGCCAGAGGGGTGGATGGACATGATCTCTTTATCATCCAAGCCCGCGGCTTGGAAAAAGGCCTTGACGATCTCCACAAAGTTGGGGTGCGAAGTTTCGCCCTGCAACCACATGTTGTGAAAAATAGCTTCGTTGTGCGTGTGCGGATTACAAAAATACACGTCGTAGCCAGGGTGATCCAAGATCTGCTTGACCCAGTCGCTGCCTAGCATGCCTGTCTTTTCACCAAAACGCCAAGACAGCGCGCCCCACAAAGTGGCGCCCTCGGTGGCGGCGTTTTTTTGCAACTGCTCGAACACCGCAAACTCCATCAGCTCTGACGAACCACGGCTGTTATCGAGCGGATAAAACGCGGGGTCTAAGAGCTCGCGCTGCCAAGCCTCGAAATAAATTTGAAAAATACGAATGGGTGACTTCAGCGCTCTGGGGGGTTGCTTAGCCAAATTGCTTTCAAGCTGAGACTCCACCGCAGGCGTCATGGCCTTGGGCAACTCGGCTCGCTTGCTGCGTTTTTTTTCTTTGCCGACCACACTTGCTTTCACAGGTTCTGCCGCTGGTAGATCAACAGGGGCTGATACCTCCTGAGAAACGGCGGCGCTTAATTTAGCGGCAACTGGCGCAGCGCGCTTGAGGGGGCGCACCTTGCTGTGTGCAGGGGGTTGAACTACTTTTTGAAGCACCTGTTTCGCGGGGGGCGCCTCATGATCAGTGGACGTTGAAGCTTGAGGCGCTGGCTCAGAATGAACAAGGCTCGTTTCGACCTGTGCAGCATCTGCGTTGTCCACTTTATTTTTTGCAGCTGCTTGTGAAACCACTTTTTTCTTGAGAGCGAGCACTTTGGATTTGGACGTAGACAAGGGTTTCACTCCATAAATAATGGACTGTAGTTTAATGCGCGCATGAAAAAAAATTTTTACATCTTGCTCATCGTTGTCAGTCTTTGTTCGATGAGCCAACGTGTATTTGCGCAAGCCCAAACGAGCGCCCCCTCAGCCGCATCACAGCAAGTCTCTGTTGGCACAGGCTTTGTGGTGGCCGAAGGTTTTTTGCTCACCGCACAACATGTGTTGCGTGGTCAAGACAGCATTTGGGTCGGGCCCATCGATGGGCGCCAGTGGGTACGTGCTGAAGTCGTGAAGTTTGACAACCAACTCGACCTCGCCCTCATCAGCGCCAAGGTCAGTGCCAGTCCGCTGAGCTTTGCCTCTTGGGCCGACGTGCCCACGGGCTTAGAAGTTACAGCCATTGGCTACCCACAGCCCAAGCTGCAAGGACTCAGCAAAAAGATCACGCAAGGTCTGATCAACGGGAACCGCAGTGACCGCAACGAAAGCTTTGACGCTGGCTTTTTTCAGTTCAGCGCCGAAGTACAAATTGGTAACTCAGGCGGTCCCGTGCTCTCGCCCGACGGGCTGGTGGTGGGCATGGTGCAGAAAAAACTCAATGCGCTTGACATCGCCGAGCGCACCAAAGACCTGCCCGTGAACGTGAGCTACGGCCTCAAATCATCCGAAATTTTGGGATTTTTAAAAGGCACACCGGTAGAACCCAGCGTCAAGACCATCTCGTTGAGCACCGCCCTGAGACCCTACCAAATATTTGCCCAAAAACAGGCCTCGGTCATGGCAGTAGTCGGTCGTAAAAGTACCTCTGCGCCACAAGCAACTCAACCTTGAAGACATCAACTACTTTTAATTAATTAGTATTGATATTTAGAACTTCAGGGCGCTGCTAAAAAGTCCACGCCCTAGATTCTGTCTCTTATACACATCTGACGCTGCCGACGAACTCTAGG
>JAVLFR010000065.1:0-8426 GCA_046052785.1 Limnohabitans sp.
GTGTTGAATCCGACGACTGGTCGCGCCGCATTGGTGACCACCACGACGGCATGGACCTGTTCTACATCGATGCCAATGGCCGTTACGCCGAAAAAGAAACGGGCCGCGCCGTGCTGTGCGTGAACCACGAAAGCTCGGCCGATGCGCATTTCATGCACCCCAACGGCCAAACGTCCAACGGCGTGAGCGGTAAAAAGTTTGACCAATTCGGCGCTTGGGACTTGGGCATTCGCCCCGAGTTGGAAGTGCTCAAGGAAATCAACCACCACGGCATTTCTGTGGTGGAAATTGTCAAGACCCCACAAGGCTGGCGCATCAAACAAGACTCACCTTTGAACCGCCGCTTCACAGCCCAAACACCGGCCCGCATCAGCGGCCCGCGCGCTGAGATCGACAACATTCGCAGTTTCATGGTGACCCGTTGGGACACGGCGGGTGCCATGTCGCGCGGCACCTTGAACAACTGTGGCCACGGCAAAACGCCCTGGGGCACTTATTTGGGTTGCGAAGAAAACTGGGCGTTTTACTTCCAGACCACCGGCGCAGGTGCGGCATTGCCAGACAAAGACGTGACGGCACGCCGCCGCTACGGCGTGGCCGCTGCAGCTCCCGCTGCTGGTGTGCAAAAGGCCATCAGCCAAGGCTGGCACACGGTGTCGGCCACCGACGACCGTTTTGCCCGTTGGAACTTGGCCGCTGTGGGCGCCAATGCAGAGAAAGATTTCCGCAACGAAGCCAACACCTTCGGTTACAACTTCGAGATCGATCCGCTGGCACCTTCGTCCACACCCGCCAAGCGCGTCGCCATGGGCCGTTTTGCCCACGAAGCGGCCGTTTGTGGCACCCCCAAAACGGGCGAGCCTTTGGCGTTTTACATGGGCTGCGATTCGCGCAACGAGTACATCTACAAGTTTGTGAGCACCGCGGTGTGGGACCCCCGCGATGTGGGCGGCGGCATGACAGCTGGGGACAAGTACCTGAGCGAAGGCAAGCTGTTTGTGGCTCGTTTTGATGCGACTGGCCAAGGTGAATGGTTGGAGTTGAACATTGCCGACCCACGCATTGCCAATTTTGCAGGCTATAAATTTGCCAACCAAGGTGATGTGTTGGTCAACCCCCGCTTGGCGGCTGATGCGGTGGGCGCTACCAAAATGGACCGCCCAGAGTGGGGTGCCGTGAACCACCGCAATGGTGAAATTTACTTCTCCCTCACCAACAACAACGCCGTCAACCGCACGCCCACCAAAGTGGATGCGGCCAACCCACGCGCTTATATGGATTTGGATGGCAACAAAGCCATGGGCAACCCCAATGGCCACATCATCCGCTTCAAAGAGGCCGACAACAAATCGACGGCCAAGGCCTTTGCTTGGGACATTTTCTTGTTCGGTGCTGAAGAGGATGCGGGCGATGCCAATTTGTCTGGGCTCACCGCGAAAAACGCGTTTTCTTCGCCTGACGGCTTGTGGTTCAGCAAGGCCACGGGCATTTGCTGGATCCAGACCGACGACAGCGCCATGACCGACGAGACCAACTGCATGATGTTGGCCGCCATTCCTGGCCAAGTGGGCGACGGCGCCAAAGTGACCGTTAAAAACAAAATGGTGGTCAACGGGGCAGAGCAAACGGGCACCCAAGAGACCTTCTTGGGCGCTGCTTTGGGTGAAGCCAAATTGCGCCGCTTTTTGGTGGCTCCCAAGGGCTCGGAGGTCACGGGCATCACCGAAACCGCCGATGGCCGCACCCTGTTTGTCAACATTCAGCACCCTGGGGAATTGTCCAAGCCCTTGTCCAGCGGCAGTGAGCCGCAAAGCCTGTGGCCTGGTAACCAAGGCTACGGACCCAAGGGCCGTCCGCGTTCAGCCACGATCGTGATCACCCGACAAGATGGGGGTGTGATTGGTTTGTGAGGGTGATGGAGGACTTCGGCGAAGTTCTCAGTCAGGCGTCACCGCCTTTCAATGCGCTCCGAGGTAACACCCCACAGCCCGCTGACCATCCGCCTCATCACCTTCCTCGCTGCACAGCGCTGCAATCAAAGCTTGATCGACCACTTGGCCGGGTAGCAGCAGCTCTTCATTCGTCCAGCGTTTGACCAGGTGGCCGTTGGCCACGCCGCCGGTGTGCGGAGCTTGGTAGGCGCGGCGGTGTTGCATGGTAAGCCGGCTGTTGGCGTTGGCAATAAAGCGGCTTTCGCCCAAGGCCCAAGGTTCAAAGTAGGCATGGGCGGCGGCATCGACTTGTCGAAAGTAGCTGCGGGCACCCTCGGCGTTGAGCTTCTTTCTTACGGTGCGGGTGATCAGACCTTGCAGTTGGTCAAGCGCGGCATCGTCCATTTGGCTCATGGTGGCGAGGTTCATGTCAACGCCGGCCAGCGCAGGGGCAGCGGCCAGCTCGGCGGGTAGCACTTGCACCATGGCTTTGACGACATCGCGGTGCGGTGCCACGGCAGTGGCCACACCACGCGTTTGCGGCTGGATGGGGCAGCGAATTTCCACAAACCGCGGCTTCACAGGCCCTGTGCACCCGTCGTGGTGGTAGTACTCGCCTTGGCTCAGCCGCCCTTTGCTAGAGCGCCCGCGCACGTCGCGGTAGGTGGGGTGTTGGGTGTGCACGTTCAGGCACACCACCAAGCCCGTGGCATCGACCAGTTGGTAAAAGGCTTCGCGCCATTCGGGCAAAAGCAGTTGGTCGTGCAGGTAGTCGCAGGGCGCTGTGCCTTCGTGACCCACTTCACCTTCGATGACCAACACAAATGAACGTGGCCTGCGCACGCGCCACTGGGTGTTGGCCAAGTTCAGCACCGAGGTGGTTTCAGAAGGTGTGTGGGCCGAGACGTCGGACATGGGGTGTATTGGGTAGAGGGTAAGCTCGAAGACCGAGCTGAAGACTGCAACAATTTTAGGGCTTTGCTCCATGGGACCCTGTGCATGGGGGAGGCTCGATAAGATTCTCGTCATGAAATACACATGGCTTAGCCTTTGGCTATTGATCTGCCCCACACACGCCCAAGTGGGTGACAAAGTGGTGTTGCCCAATTTTTCAATCGACCGCACCGAGGTCACCATCGGGCAGTTTGAGCGCTTTGCGCGTGCCACGGGCACTGTGACACGGGCCGAGAAAGAGGGCGGTGGTTTTGAATACGGCGCGGGCTGGGAGCGTCGCCCAGGTTGGTCATGGCGCAAGCCCGATGGACAAGCTACTTTGGCCGACATGCCCGCCGTTCATCTCGATTTTTCAGAAGCCCAAGCTTATTGCCGTTGGGCAGGCGGGCGTTTACCCACAGGGGCCGAGTGGCAATGGGCAGGCTTTACCGAGCAGCGCGACACACCCCCTGCGCCGTGGGTCAAAGGCAAAACCTACGCGTGGTCCACAGGCGATAGCCCGCAAGGGGCCAACACCAGCGACGCCGACCCATGGCCCCGCGCAGCACCTGCCGGTGCAACCAAGCCAGGTGTGAATGGCTTGTACGACATGGGCGCCAATGTGTGGGAGTGGACCACCGACAGTCCCGACAACCGAGGCCGTGAGCGACGCACCGTGGGTGGCTCGTGGTGGTATGGCGCGTTCAACATGAAAGCCGATGTGCAGGCCTTCAAACCTGCAGATTTTTATGCGGTGTACATCGGGTTTCGCTGTGTCTATGACCGCTGAGTCGGGGCGTTACTCCACCTTGATGTCAAAGTCTTTCACAATCTTGCCCCAAAACGCGTAGTCCGAAGCGGCCACAGTGGCGAGTGCATCGGCCGAGGTGCCAGTTGGTGTGAGGCCTAGATCGCGCATACGCGATTGAATTTCGGGCATTTTCACAATCTTCACGATCTCTGTGTTGAGTTTGGCCACGATGTCGTCTGGCGTACCTTTGGGGGCAAAAATACCGTGCCAAGAGTTGCCAATTTGACCGTTCACGTCCAGGTTGGCGCCAAACTCAGTCATGGTGGGCACATCGGGCAAGCTGGCAATGCGCTCAGCACCCGAGATGGCCAAGCCTTTGACCTTGCCAGACTTGATCAAAGGAATGGCGGTGGTGGAGGCTTCAATCGACAGGCTGATGACGCCACTCATCACATCAGGCGATGGGTTGGTTTTGTAGGGCACATGGTTGAGCTTGATGCCTAGGCGTTGCGCCCAGGCTTCCATGGCAACGTGCGGCTGCGAGCCCACGCCTAAAGAGGCAAAGTCGATTTTTCCGGGGTTGCGCTTGGCAAACTCCACCAGCTCTTTCATGTTGTTGTAGGGGGTGTTGGGTGACGCCGTCAGCACGTGGGGAACCAACAGCAATTGGCTCACGGCTTTGAAGTCGCGCACGGGGTTGAACTGGGGCTTTTGGTAGACGTTGGGGGCAATCGCATGAACGGCTTTGACGCTGTAAAACAGGGTATAGCCGTCTGCTGCGCTGGTGCTGGCGGCCTCTGCGCCAATCATGCCGCCAGCTCCTGGACGGTTGTCGATCACCACCGGTTGGCCCAAGGCTTGGCTGAGTTTGTCTCCCACCAAGCGCGCAATCACATCAGGCGAAATGCCAGCTGCGAAGGGCACCACCATTTTGATGGGGCGGCTGGGGTAGCCCGCGCTTTGTGCCCAAGCGCTAGGCATGGCAATGGCGGCGGCGGCGGCGGATGCGGCGGTTAAGAGGTGTCTGCGTTGCATGAGTTTGTCTCCGTTGGGTGTGATTAAATTTTGGTGTTGGCTGCGCCTTTGAGCTGCAGCATAGCGCGCGCTTCGTCGGGGGTGGCCACTTCATGCCCCAAACCTTCGATGATTTGTCGGGCTTGGCGCACTTGTTGTGCATTGCTTTCGGCGAGTTTGCCTTTGCCAATCCACAAACTGTCTTCTAGCCCGACGCGCACATTGCCGCCCAAGCTTGCGCCCATGGTGGCGATGCGCATTTGGTGGCGTCCTGCGCCGAGCACTGACCATTGGTAGTCTGTGCCAAACAAGCGGTCGGCGGTGCGTTTCATGTGCATCACGTCTTCGGGGTGGGTGCCAATGCCGCCCAAAATGCCAAACACCGATTGCACAAAAAACGGCGCTTTGATCAGGCCCTTGTCGACGAAGTGCGCCAAGTTGTAAAGGTGGCCAATGTCATAGCACTCAAACTCAAAGCGGGTTTGGTTGGCGTTGCAGGCCTTGAGCGCGAACTCGATGTCTTTGAAAGTGTTGCGAAAAATCAAGTCGCGGCTGTTTTCCAGATGCTCGCGCTCCCAATCGTGTTTCAAATCGGTGAAACGCTCCAACATCGGAAACAGTGCGAAATTGAATGAGCCCATATTGAGCGACGCCACTTCGGGCGAAAACCGCATGGAAGGCTGAATGCGTTCGTCGATTTTCATGAACGGTGAGCCGCCACTGGTGAGGTTGATGACCGCGTTAGTGCCTGCTTTGATTTGTGGCAAAAACTTGGCAAAGGCCTCGGGGCTTTGGTCTGGTTTGCCCGTGATGGGGTCACGCGCATGCAAGTGGATGATGGCTGCCCCTGCCGCTGCCGCACCCAATGACGCTTCAATGATTTCTTCGGGCGTCACCGGCAGGTTCGGCGACATGGAGGGTGTATGAATGGCGCCGGTGACGGCACAGGTGATGATGACTTTGGACATGGCTTGCTGAAGTGAGGGGGTGTGAGATGTTGTGAACTGCCTGCATGCTACGAATACCGCGACTTATTCTCACGCGCGTTAACCCTCGGGATGTTCTTGAAACGGCTCCAAACTGTCACCTCAGTAACAGTGTTGAGCTCTGCGGGCCTGGAATTCAAAGCGGGCGGGCAAGTGCGCAAGGTGAGGGTGGATTTAAAACTCAAAACCACCCTGTCGGCGCACGGCCTCTGACGCGGGGCCCGTCAAAAGATCGGCCAGCCTTTGCGCATGTGCGGGGTGTTGCGATTGGGTGCAAATGCCCAAGGTGTAATCGGTGATGAGTTCAAATTCTGGCGGCAGCACATCGACCAAATCCACGCCCTCGGTGTAGTTGATTTCGGTCACCTGCGTTGACCCAATCAAGTTGGCCTCACTCGACTCGGCCATGGCGCGCATGGCAGTCGCACCATTGGGATACACCCGAAATTTATGACTCTGGGATTGGTCGAGTCCTAGCGATTGGAGGACGTTCATGACGTGAATGCCCGCAGTGGCTTTTTCGGGGTCTGGAAAATAAATGCCCTGTGCCGCATGGAAGGCCGCTTGCAGTTCGTTGCGGGTTTTGACGCTGGGGTGTGCGTCGCCCGAGCGCACAGCGACGCCTGTTTTGACATGGCCCAAAGAGCTTGCGCTGCCTGCCACCACATGCCCCGAGGCAATCAGTTGGGCAATCAAGGGTTGGGTCAGGATGATCACATCACAGGGTTCGCCAGCGATCAATTTGTCGCGCATTTGCCCCACCGCACTGAAGGTGCCGTGAAGCTGTGTGCCTGTGGCTTTTTCGAACTCGTCTTGAACTGCTTTGACCACGGCTGCGGCGGCGCCGCCACTCAATACATGCATATTGCTCTCTTTTGGGTTGGGTTTATGAATGGACCGAAGCACTGTCGGCCTCAATGGCTTTGAGTAAATTGTCTGGTGTGAAAGGCATGGCGCGCATGCGCACCCCGATCGCATCAAAGATGGCGTTGGCGATCGCAGCACACATGGGGCCCGAGCTGCATTCGCCAGCGCCAAGCGAGGCTTGATGAGGCGCATCGGCCAGGTGCACTGCGACGCTGGGCATCTCGCTGAATTTCAGGATCGGGTAGTGGGCCCAAGCGTTGGAGGCAATGCCTTGCGGGCTCAGTTGTGCGGCTTCGCACAAGGCCCAACTGGCCGCTTGCAGGGCGCCGCCTTCGATTTGGTTGATAGCACCATCAGCATCGATCACACGGCCTAGATCGCAAGCGATCCAGACCTTGTGCAGTTTGACTTTTTCTTCCACCACCAACTCGACCACCACGGCGCAATAAGCCCCTGTGTTTTTATAGCGGGCATAGGCCATACCGCGGCCCAAGCCCTCTGGGGCATTGGCGGATCGAGGCTGATTCCAGGCGGCCATGTCGGCGACTTGTTGCAACACAGCCCTGGCGCGCGCGTGGGTCTCGCTGCGGAGATGTGCCAAACGAAATGCCAGTGGGTTGAGCGACTGGTGAAACGCGAGTTCATCCATCAAGGATTCAGCCGCAAACACATTGGTGGGGGCGCCCAGCGCACGCATGGCCGACACCCGAAACGGCATGTGCAGCACGCGGTGGTTGATGACTTTGACTGAGGCGATGTCATAGGGCGGTTGTGCATTGCGTTCAGAGCCGCCACCGACCGCCATGGCGGCGTTCACCGCCATCGTCACAGGCTGCGCGTCAGCTGTTTGCCAAGCACCTAACAAGGCCGGGGTCTTGCCGCGACCGGGGCGAGTGCCGTGGCCTTGGCTCCAAACGGTTTGCGTCCATTCGCTGATCAGGCCTTCGGCGTTAAGGCCTGCGTCGATTTGAACCGCCATGGCGGGCGCCAAGGGGGCATGGCCTAACTCGGCTCGCCGTGTCCATTGCACGCGCACAGGGCGTTGGGGCACCAAATGGGCAAGCCAAGCGGCATCGAAGGCCACGTCGTCTGCGCCGTTGTGGCCATAGCAACCCGCGCCCTCTGCATGCGAGACATGCACCTGCTCGTTGGGCAACCCGAACGCCAAGGCCAGATCACGTCGCAGGTTGTAAATGCCTTGGCTGTGGCTCCACACCTCTAGCTGCGCTGTCTCGGGCATCCAATGCGCCAACGCACAGCACAGGCCAATGGAGGCGTGCTGCAAAAAGGGACGGTGAAACTCGGCGCTGTGATGTTGCAAATTTGCGGTCGTGGTGTTTGATGAGGTGTCAACCACCACCGTGGTGTCAAGCGATTGCGCTTTGAGCCAGCCCGACAAATCGTTGGCATCGGGGACCTCAGCCTGACTCAGCCAATATTTTCCCTGTGCCGCACCGTCTTGGATGTGCTGTGCGATCGTGTGGAGGTCGAATTCTGTCTCGGTGAGCACGCCCAATAACAAACCATCGCGGTGCACGAGCAGCACCCCGCTTTGGGTTTGCAAATGACGCACCAAGTCTTGCATCTCAGGCTCGATCACCTCCGCGGATAAGGTGTTTGGCCTGAACACCATGCCATGGCACATGTTTGGCAACACACGGTCGTGGATGAATTCAAACTCACCAAACACTTTGCTTGCCACATCGGGGCGCCCGATAGGTGCCTTGTCTGATGCCGTGTCCACATCTTGCTCAGCAAAGGGCGAATTCACGTGGGCGATCTCGATAGGGCTGTTGAACAGCTCAGGACGGGTCAGCAACTCGTAACTGGCGGTTTGCCCAGTGGTGGGCACATGAAAAAGACCGTCATCACAATGAACTGCCGTCACCTCAACACCGCAGCGCTGCGCCATGGTTAAACGGCAACTCTCGCGCCAATGGGCCG
>JAVLFR010000066.1:0-6771 GCA_046052785.1 Limnohabitans sp.
GTGGAGGCCGTGGCCAGCACCTTCGAGCCGTCGCCGGAGATGACGGTCGCGTAGATGTGCAGGTTGGTACGGTTCACCGTGAGGCGAGCCACACCCTGCGTCGCGATGCGGATGCGGGTCTGGCGCGAACGGCGCAGGCGCTGTTCCTTCTTGGTCATCATGGTGTCGCTCCTTACTTCTTCTTCGTCTCTTTGAGGGTCACGCGCTCATCGGCGTAACGGATACCCTTGCCCTTGTAGGGCTCGGGCGGACGAACGGCACGGATCTCAGCGGCCACTTGGCCGACGCGTTGGCGGTCAGCACCTTTGATGATGATCTCGGTTGGAGCAGGCGTCTCAACCTTGATACCTTCAGGCATCTCTTTGTTCACGGGATGGGAATAACCGACAGCCAAGTTCAACTTAGAACCTTGTGCAGCGGCTTTGTAACCCACACCCACCAAAGTCAGCTTCTTCTCGAAGCCTTTGGTCACACCCGTGACCATGTTGTTCACCAACTGGCGCAAAGTGCCACTCATGGCGTTGGCTTCGCGAGACTCATCCGCTGGCGTGAAAGTCACTTGACCAGCTTCGTTGACAACCTTCACCAAGGCATGAGAAGCCACCGACAGCGTACCGCCGGAGCCCTTGACACTGATTTGGGCACTATTGATAAACACGTCCACACCTTGGGGAACGGTCACAGGCATTTTTCCTACTCGGGACATTTCAGTCTTTCCTTTTGGCTGCGGTTAAGCGACGTAGCACAACACTTCGCCACCCACACCGGTAGCGCGTGCTTTACGGTCTGTCATCACACCTTTGGGTGTCGTGACAATCGCCACGCCCATGCCATTCATGACATGGGGAATCGCGCCGCAGCCTTTGTAAACGCGCAAGCCAGGACGGCTCACACGCTCAATGCGTTCGATCACTGGACGACCTGCGTAGTACTTGAGAGAAATCTCAAGCTCTGTCTTGCCAGCGTCTTGTTTAATTTGAAAACCGTCGATGTAGCCTTCGTCTTTCAACACTTGCGCAATGGCAATCTTCACTTTGGAAGATGGCACCATCACAGTGGGTTTAGCCACCATTTGCGCGTTGCGGATGCGAGTCAGCAAGTCGGCGATTGGATCACTCATGCTCATATTGAATCTCCTGCCTATTACCAGCTGGCTTTGGTGATGCCGGGAATGTTGCCCTGGAAGGCGAGTTCACGGATCTTGGCGCGGCCAAGGCCGAATTGGCGGAATGTGCCACGTGGGCGACCTGTGATGGCGCAACGGTTGCGTTGGCGCGTGGGGTTCGCGTTACGTGGCAACTTTTGCAGACCCAAACGAGCGGCTGCGCGCTCTTCATCGCTACGCTTGAAGTCGGTGGCGATAGCCTTCAACTCTGCGTGCTTAGCAGCGTACTTTGCAACCAAACGGTCACGCTTGAGCTCGCGCTCGATCAATGCTTGTTTAGCCACGTGCCACCTCTGTCTTGAATGGGAAACGGAAACCAGCGAGAAGCGCCTTGCACTCTTCATCGGTTTTAGCCGTTGTGGTGATGCTGATGTTGAGGCCACGCAGTGCGTCGACTTTGTCGTACTCAATCTCAGGGAAAATGATCTGCTCTTTCACGCCGATGTTGTAGTTACCACGCCCATCAAAGGCACGGACAGAAATACCACGGAAGTCACGAACACGGGGCAGCGCCACGGTGACAAAACGGTCCAGGAATTCATACATCTGCACGCCGCGCAAAGTCACCATGCAACCGATGGGCTGACCTTCGCGAATCTTGAAACCCGCAATGGCTTTTTTCGCCTTGGTCACCACAGGCTTTTGGCCAGCGATTTTGGTCAAATCGCTCACAGCGTTGTCCATGACTTTTTTGTCTGCCACAGCTTCGCTCACACCCATGTTCAACGTGATTTTGGTCAAACGTGGAACTTGCATGGGAGAGGTGTAACCGAACTTTGCTGTCAGTTCAGCCGCGACTTTTTCGCGATAGTGTTGTTGGAGTCGTGCCATTGTTATGCCGCCTTGATTTCTTCGCCACTGGACTTGAAGACACGCACTTTGCTGCCGTCTGCCAGGACTTTGATGCCAACACGATCAGCCTTGCCAGTAGCCGCATTGAAGATGGCTATGTTGGACTGATGAATAGGCATGTTTTTTTCAACAATGCCACCTTGGGTGCCAGCCATCGGGTTTGGCTTGGTGTGTTTTTTCACCAAGTTAATGCCGTCGACCAGCACATGGCTGTCGTCTTTGCGCAGTGAAACCACACCACGCTTGCCTTTGTCTCGTCCAGTCAGGACGATGACTTGGTCGCCTTTGCGAATCTTGTTCATGAGAGTCCTTACAGAACTTCAGGAGCCAAAGACACGATCTTCATGAACTTCTCAGTGCGCAACTCGCGCGTCACTGGGCCGAAGATACGGGTGCCAATAGGCTCCAACTTTGCATTGAGCAACACAGCTGCGTTGCCGTCGAATTTAACGAGCGAACCGTCGCCGCGGCGGATGCCTTTGGCTGTACGGACCACCACTGCGCTATACACCTCGCCTTTTTTGACGCGGCCACGCGGAGCGGCTTCTTTAATGCTCACCTTGATGATGTCACCCACGCTTGCATAGCGACGCTTGGAGCCGCCGAGCACTTTGATGCACAGAACGGACTTCGCGCCGGTGTTGTCAGCGACATCTAACCGAGATTCAGTTTGGATCATTTCAATATTTCCCAACTTGCATCGGCATTGGCGCAACTTTCGTCGCACGTATTGCCAATCAGTCTTGGGCCCGTCATCCACGTCGCGAACCACTCGCAACGCTTCAATTTGGGGCAGATAAACCCCGCTGTTTTCAGCGGAGCCGCAAATTATGCCATAAGTTTTTGCCGGCCGTCAAACTTTTTGTTTGATATTTTCCAGATTCGCAGACAATTCTTACATGTCCACACCCTCCACAACCCCTCAAACCGTTGCATTCATCGGTGGCGGCAACATGGCCAGCGCCATCATTGGCGGCCTCATGAAGCAAGGCACCCCCGCCAGCCAGATCTTCGTGGTTGAACCTTTTGAAGAAACCCGTGAGCGCCTAAATCGACAGTTGGGCGTCCGCGTTTTGGCCGCTGCCGATGCCAGTTTGGCGCAGGCCGACTTGGTGATATGGGCCATCAAACCACAAATCTTCAAGCAAGCCGCTGAGCAAACACGCGCGTTTTGCACCCACGCGCTGCACCTGAGTGTGGCCGCTGGCATTCGCAGTGACAGCATCGCCGCTTGGCTTGGCACCGAGCGCGTGGTGCGCGCCATGCCCAACACGCCGGCGCTCGTCGGCCTGGGCCAAACCGGCTTGTTCGCCCGCACGGGTGTCAGCACGACCGACCAGGCATGGGTGGAGCAGGTGATCGCCACCACTGGCGCCATGCTGTGGGTGAAGGATGAGCCCTTGCTTGATGCGGTCACGGCCATTTCTGGGTCTGGCCCAGCTTATGTGTTCTTTTTCATTGAAGCCATGGTTGAGGCTGGCGTCAAGATGGGGCTCACCACTGAGCAAGCCACACAATTGTCAATTGGCACATTTGAAGGCGCATCCCAACTGGCCAAAAGCGCCAACGAGCCGCCCTCCGTGCTGCGCGAGCGGGTCACATCTAAGGGTGGCACCACATACGCCGCCCTGAATGCTTTGCAAAATACCCATGTGCGCGAGCTCTTTCAAGCCGCCCTTGAGGCCGCGCAGCAGCGTGCCCATGAACTTGGCGACGAGTTTGGCGCCTAAATCCCTACAAGCAATGAGACAATGCAGTGATTTTTTAAATCCCGTATCCATGAACAAACTTTTGATATCTCTCTTGTCGGTCGCCGCTTTAGGCTTGCCATTGACCTCTGCAGCACAAGCACCTGCAGTGCCCACAGCACCAGCAGCGCAGCCCGAGCAAGCCAAAGCGCCAGCTGTGGGCAACAGCGACTCTGCCACCACAGCTAAAAAAGCCAAGAAGGCCAAGAAAAAGAAGTTGAAAAAGAAAAAAGCCATCAAGGCCAAAGCCAAGTAAGCCACGCGCTTTGTGATGACTGCGCCCTGCGCAATTTCAACGCAAGGCGTAACCCATCACCAGCCCTGAAAACACGGTGGCCCCCAACCAATGGTTCAAGCGAAACGCCCTGAAGCACCCCTCCCGCGAACGATCCATGATCAGTAAAAAGTGCCACACCGCTTGCAACCCCGCGAGGCACAAGGCCGCCTGCCAATGCCAGCCCAAGTTTTCTGACGCCAACAACCCGTACCAACCGCACAAATAAACTGCATAAAACGCCATGATGGCCGACACATCATGGCGGCCCAGGGTGATGGCTGAGGTCTTCATGCCAATGCGCAAATCGTCCTCGCGATCGACCATGGCGTACTGAGTGTCGTAGGCCAACACCCAAAACAAATTAAACAGCATCAAGCCCCAGGCTTTCATGGGCACCACATCGCGCAGGGCTTGCCAAGTGAGGTCTTGCCACGTCAAACTCACGCCGCCTACCGCCACAAACGCCAAGGGCACGCCAAAGCTAAACGCCACACCCAACACCGCCTGAGGCATGGACACGTAGCGTTTGGCATAGGGGTAAATCACGGTCACCGCCAACCCAGCGAACGACCAAACCATGGTGGCTGGGTTGGTGGTCAACACCAAGCCAAATGCGGCCAAAGCCAATATGACGCCTAACAGCAAGGCTTCGCGCACCGAAACGGCCCCACGCGTCACAGGGCGCTCGGCCGTGCGTTGAACATAGCGATCAAAGTCCCGATCGGCCACATCGTTGACACAGCAACCCGCGCTTCGCATCAGGATGGTGCCCAACACAAAGACCGACAGCAAATGCCAACCTGGCCAGCCCTCTGAGGCCACCCAAAGTGCCGAAAGCGAGGGCCACAGCAACAACAACCAACCGGCCGGCCGGTTCCAGCGAATCAAGTCTAAATAAAGGCCCAAGCGTTCGCGCATCACAAGCACCTCAAGACAAACGCGTCACACCCGGCAGTTCACAGCCGTAGATGGCATTGCGCAAAGCTGCAATCGCCTCGTAGCGCGTGAAGCTGCGCCGCCAAGCCAGCACCACCCGCCGCGTGGGTGGCTCGCCCCCTTTGTCGTCGGTGATGGGCAAATAGCGCACGTAGGTTTCTTCGCTTTTCTTGCGCTTAGCCTGGGTGTCGAGCGCCTCTTTGGGCACGCTCAAACGCGGCACCAAGGTCACGCCCATGCCAGCGGCCACCATGTGTTTGATGGTTTCCAAGGACGAGCCTTCAAAACTCTTTTGAATACCCGAGGCATTACTAGAAAAACGCGCAAATTCAGGACACACCTCCAACACATGGTCACGAAAGCAGTGCCCATTGCCCAGCAACAACATGGTTTCATTTTTTAACTCATCCGCGCTGACCTGCTTCAACCCCGCCAAGGCGTGGTTGCTGGGCACGGCAGCCATAAAGGGTTCGTCATAGAGCGGGGCCGTGGCGAGACCTGTGTCTGGAAAGGGCTCGGCCATGATGGCGCAATCAATCTCGCCCGTGCGCAACATTTCCAGCAACTTCACCGTGAAATTTTCCTGCAACATCAGTGGCATTTGCGGTGTGCGTGAAATGGCTTGACGCACCAAACTCGGCAACAGGTAAGGGCCAATCGTGTAGATCACGCCCAACTTCAAAGGGCCTGCCAGCGGGTCTTTGCCGCGTTTGGCAATTTCTTTGATATTGGCCGCTTGCTCCAACACGCTTTGCGCTTGACGAATGATCTCTTCACCCAAGGACGTGACCGCCACTTCGTTGGCGCTGCGTTCAAACAGCTTCACATCCAACTCCTCTTCGAGCTTTTTGATCGCCACAGAGAGCGTGGGTTGTGACACAAAGCAAGCCTCCGCCGCACGGCCAAAGTGCTTTTCGCGCGCCACAGCCACGATGTATTTGAGTTCAGTGAGGGTCATGTGCGTGTCTAAAGTTAAGCCTTCAAGAAATCCGATTTTCCACCTAACCAGCGGCTCACATGCCGCTCGGCCAGTTCTGGGTATTTGTCCAACATCAACGGCGCTAATTCTCGCGCCCACTGCAGCAGCTCGCCGTCTTCGGCCAAGTCGGCAAAACGCAGCAGCGCAGCGCCCGATTGACGGGCGCCCAAAAACTCACCCGGGCCACGGATTTCTAAATCACGCCTTGCAATTTCGAACCCATCTGAGGTCTCGACCATCGCACGCAGCCGCTCGCGGGCCGTTTCACTCACGCGCCCGCTCTCGCCTGTGGCATACATCAGCACACAGGCCGAAGCGGCTGCGCCGCGCCCCACACGCCCGCGCAACTGGTGCAGTTGGCTCAAACCAAATCGCTCAGCATGCTCAATCACCATCAACGACGCGTTGGGCACGTCCACGCCCACTTCGATCACGGTGGTGCTCACCAACACACCCATCACACCGCTTTCAAACTGCGCCATCACCGCTTTTTTGTCTGCGGGCGGCATACGCGAATGCAACAACCCCACCAACACCGGCTTTGTGCCGGGCGAGTTGAGCGCATCCAACAACAGCGCGTGCGTCTCGGTGGCGTTGGTCAAATCGAGTGCTTCGCTTTCTTCAATCAGCGGACACACCCAATAAACCTGCCGACCTTCGTCCAACTGGTGACGAATGCGCTCAATCAACTCATCACGGCGCGCCTCTGACACCAGCTTGGTCACCACCGGCGTGCGACCCGGTGGCAGCTCATCCAAGGTGGACACATCGAGGTCGGCGTAGTAGCTCATCGCCAGCGTGCGCGGTATGGGCG
>JAVLFR010000067.1:0-5590 GCA_046052785.1 Limnohabitans sp.
GGCTATGCCGGCGCCACTTACATCATCCAAGAATTTTGCAACGGCCTCTTTGATGCGCTCTTCCATATCCTGCCCCTCGGAACAGAGATGGACAAGATTGAGGGCACCTTGGGTCGCTCTGCACCGAACACCACGGTCCCTTGGGAGCCTGACGCACAAGACATGCTCGACGCTTTGCTCGAGCAGCAGCCCGTCTTGGTGCGAATTTCAGCGGCCAAAAGAATGCGCGATCAAGCGGAGCGAGATGCACGGGAAACCGGTCGCTCGCATGTTGAAGCACAAAGATTCACTGAATTGTTCGGCAAAGCGAACGAAGGCGCACATGCATGAAAGATGTGTGCCTGAGTTCGCTGGGCTGTCCAATCCTTCGGCTTGGCCGAGGGTCCACCTGTTGCGGTGTCAAAGCCGCAACAGTCCGTCCTGTATCCGCAAGGGTGCAGGGAGTTGCCGCAAGGCATTAAGAAAGAGGCACAAACTATGACTGATGCAGCTAACCCTTCAGGGCTGACAGACGAAGAAGCCCAGGAGTTCCATACGTACTACATACAGGGTTACCTGTTGTGGGCCGCAGGAGCTTTCTTCGCCCACAGCTTAGTGTGGATCTGGCGTCCCTGGTTCTAAAAAACCAAGCAAAGGAGGTATGTATGACGAATCCGAACGTTAGCAAAACAAATTCTGACCCAATGCACCACTACCAGGGGTATTGGATGATTTTCGTAATGCTCTTCATTGTGTTCATGGGGATCGCTTTAGTTGGACAACTGTTCGTACTTAATTGGCGCAGTTGGCTGCCTGGTGCAGAGGAATCTATGAGCATCTTTGATGGCGTGAGGGCTTCCGTATATACCGTTATTTCTCAAGTGAGTTAAGAAAGGAAATTACTATGTGGCGCATTTGGCGTGTGATAGATCCCCGCAAGGCCATCGTTCTAACAGGACTGATGATTGCCTTTATCTCCACCTCGATTCATCTGATTCAAATCAGTGGCGATCGTTACAACATCAACAGCTGGCATCCCGATACGGCCAAAGCCGCAGCGGCGAGAGTTCAGCCCCAGAACGCGGCTTTGCCGCAAAAGTAAGGACCTTTGGTCTTTATTCAGACAGACGTACATCGCTCATCTTGAACGGTACGTCTGTCCTTTTGAATCGTTAATTTGAAGCCCACAAGACCTCACAAACAGTCATTCGGTCGGAGGATGCAACCATGTCCATGTTAAGTTTTGAACGCAAATACCGTGTCCGCGGCGGTACCCTTTTTGGGGGCGACCTGTTTGATTTTTGGGTCGGTCCTTTCTATGTTGGATTCTTTGGAATCACAACCCTATTTTTCGTGCTCTCAGGCACCATGATGATTTTGTGGGGCGCGGCGATGGGCCCCACTTGGAACATCTGGCAAATCAATATTGCCCCGCCGGACATTTCATATGGGTTGCGCTTTGCACCCATGATGGAAGGTGGCTTGTGGCAGCTGATCACCGTGTGTGCTTTGGGTTCATTTGTTTCCTGGGCACTGCGCGAAGTTGAGATTTGCCGCAAGTTAGGCATGGGCTTGCATGTGCCCATCGCTTTTGGCATGGCGATCTTGGCGTATTTCAGTTTGCAAGTGGTGCGGCCCGTGTTGATGGGCGCATGGGGACACGCGTTCCCCTACGGCATTTACAGCCACTTGGATTGGGTGAGCAATACCGCCTACCAGTACCTGCATTTCCACTACAACCCGTGGCACATGATTGCCGTTACTTTCTTCTTTGCAACGGTGCTTGCGTTGTCTATGCACGGTGGCTTGGTTTTGTCAGCCACCAATCCTGGTAAAGGGCTGCCTGTGAAGTCGCCTGAGCATGAAGATACGTTCTTTCGCGATCTGATTGGCTACTCGGTGGGCACCCTAGGCATTCACCGTTTGGGCTTGTTCTTGGCGCTGGCTGGTGTTTGGTTTGGCATTGTCTGTATTGTGGTCAGCGGACCGTTCTGGACGGGGGCTTGGCCAGAGTGGTGGGGTTGGTGGCTCAATATGCCAATCTGGCGCACTTGATTAAAAAGAGAGGAATTTGAAATGTCTCAATATCAGAATCTTTTCACCTCAGTGCAGCCGGTTGGGCCTTTGCACGATGGGGTTGCTTTGCCCCGCGGGGACGACAAGCGATTAGGCACACCATTCTTGGTGCACTTGTTTGGGCGCATCGGTAATGCCCAAATCGGTCCGGTTTATTTGGGAACGCTTGGTTTGGCGTCCTTGATTTTCGGTATCGCCGCTTTCAACATCATTGGTTTCAATATGTTGGCCTCTGTCGACTGGAACCCCATTCAGTTGGTGCGTCAGTTGTTTTGGCTGGCGCTGGAACCACCACCGCCTGCTTATGGTTTGAGTTTCCCGCCCCTTGAGCAAGGGGGATGGTGGCTCATTGTGGGCTTCATGCTGACCACGTCTATCTTGCTGTGGTGGGCGCGCACATACCGACGTGCTCGACAGTTAGGTTTGGGCACGCACATCGCTTGGGCCTATGCCGCAGCGATTTGGTTGTACTTGGTGTGCGGCTTTTTCCGCCCCATCATGATGGGCAGTTGGTCCGAGGCCGTGCCTTTCGGCATATTCCCGCACCTCGATTGGGTGTCGGCCTTGTCGTTGCGTTATGGCAATCTGTTCTACAACCCCTTCCACGCTTTGTCGATCGTCTTCTTATATGGATCGGTCTTGTTGTTTGCCATGCACGGTGCCACTATTTTGGCAGTCGGTCGTTATGGTGGTGAGCGCGAGATTGAGCAAATTGTGGACCGCGGTACCGCTTCTGAGCGAGCAGGCTTGTTCTGGCGCTGGACCATGGGTTTCAATGCCACGATGGAGTCCATCCACCGTTGGGCTTGGTGGTTTGCCGTGTTGTGTCCATTGGTCGGCGGCATCGGCATTCTGCTGACAGGCACTGTGGTGGACAACTGGTACCTGTGGTCGGTCAAGCACCATGTGGTGCCCGCATACCCCTTGGTCAGCCCCACGGTGCTTGATCCTGCAATTCTGGGAGTGAAGCCATGAAACTCATTTTTAAATTAGCCCTTTGCATCTGGGCCGCTGTGATGCTCACGGGCTGTGAACGTCCGCCGATTGAAACGGTTCAAACGGGTTTTCGCGGCACTGGTATGGAGCAAATCTACAACCCCAGAACCCTGGCCAAGCAGGCGTCCTTGAACCAAGCTCCTGCAGCACCTGACGCGGCTTCGGCGGATGGCCCCAAGGCCAGTCAGGTCTACCAAAACGTCAAGGTTTTGGGTGACTTGAGCGTGGGGCAATTCAATCGGCAGATGGTGGCGATCACGCAGTGGGTCGCCCCTGATCAGGGCTGTGCGTATTGCCACAACGTGCAAAACTTCGCAGATGACGGCAAGTACACCAAGGTGGTGGCCAGGCGCATGATCCAAATGACGCAAAAAGTCAATCAGGACTGGAAGCCCCACGTTGCTGAAACAGGTGTGACCTGTTACACCTGTCACCGTGGCAATAACGTGCCGACGCAAGTTTGGACTGAGCCAAAAGACCGAAAGTATGCGGGTGGCTTGTTGGGCGATTTGGCTGGTCAAAACATTGCGACCAAAGAGGCTGGGTTGACGTCACTGCCGTTTGACCCCTTCACGCCTTACCTCAAAGACGCCGCACCGATTCGCGTCAACGGCAAGGAGGCCATGGCGGGCGTGGGGGCCAATGCCAACCGCGCATCGACCAAGCAAGCCGAGTACACGTATTCGTTGATGGTGCACATGTCGGAGTCCTTGGGTGTGAACTGTACCTATTGCCACAACACACGCAACTTCCAATCTTGGGAGGAGTCTAGGCCGCAGCGTGTGACCGCTTGGCATGGTATTCGGATGGCGCGGGAGTTGAACAACGACTACATGACGCCCCTGACCGATACCTTCCCTCCGCATCGTTTGGGTCCTAAAGGTGATGTGGCCAAGGTCAACTGCAGCACTTGCCACCAAGGCGCTTACAAACCACTGTATGGCGCAGCCATGGCCAAGGACTTTCCTGAACTCCAAGTTGCAGCAAAGCCTTAAACTCTGAAACTCACAAGGCCTGCACCCGTTGCGGTGCAGGCCTTTTTAATGGGATCTCAGACATGAGCCACGCACAACAAGTGGGGGTTGACAAACAAACAGCCGTTGTCTTGCTGGCCGACATGGCAGAAGGTTCTAGGCTGTGGGGTTGGTCACGGATTGTCAGAGGCCCTCGCGCTTTGCAGCGAATTCCAGGTTTGCGTTTTTCAAAAGTATTGGGAAGCGGCCATGAAGGAGGCTTTGATCTTCGTCCCAGCTCTTCTAGGCAGGGTGTGTTTGCCTTGTTTGAATCTGATCAAACGGCGCAAGAATTTCTCGATCACTCGCTCTTGGTTCGTGCCTACCAAGAGCGCTCACAAGAGTTTTGTTCAGCAACTCTGAAAACATATTCATGCCGTGGAACTTGGGACGGTGTGTCGTTGCATGACGCTGCGCAGCCCCCGATGCACGGACCCGTGGCAGCTTTGACCCGGGCCTCTATCAAGTTCAGTAAAGCGCCTGCATTTTGGCGGCATGCGCCCCCTTCGCAAACTGCGCTAGAGGGTGCGCACGGTTGTCAGTTGGCGGTGGGTTTAGGCGAGGCCCCTTTCTTTCGTCAGGCTACTTTCAGCCTGTGGGACAGCGTGGCAGACATGGACGCCTACGCGCGATCGGGCGCGCACTTGAAGGCGATTCAAGCGGCGCAACAGCACGGCTATTTTTCGGAATCGATGTTTGCACGTTTTGTACCTTTGAAGCTTCAAGGTCAATGGCGGGGAAAGCAGTATGCATAAATCTATGCGAACGCCCCGCGTGGTGGTTGTCGGGGCTGGGATTGGTGGCTTGGTCAGTGCTTTGGTATTGGCGCATCGTGGTCTGGATGTCACCCTCATTGAAAGCGCGAGCCAACCTGGGGGAAAAATCCGCCAAGTGCAAGTCGATGGTGTGGGCGTGGACAGTGGACCGACAGTTTTCACGATGCGCTGGGTGTTGGACCAAATGCTTGAAACGATGGGGTCATCACTCGACGCCATTTTGCAATTGGAACCCATCGATGTTTTGGCCCGACATGCCTGGGACGCTAGTTCACAACGACTCGATTTGTATTCGGATACGGCGCGCACTGCTGAGGCCATTGCACAATTCAGCAGCCCGCAAGAGGCGCGACGATTCCTCGACTTTTGTCAGCAAACGAGGCGTCTTTATGACACGCTTGAGAGGCCCTACATCCGCAGTGAACGACCAAATCTCTTAAGTATGGGGAGCGATTTAGGCTTGGGGGGTATGGCCACATTGGGTGGCTTGGGGCTATTTGCCACCCTGTGGCAAAGCTTGAGTCGTCATTTCCACGATCCTCGATTACAACAATTATTTGGTCGCTATGCCACCTATTGCGGTTCATCACCATGGGCCGCCCCTGCCACGCTCATGCTGGTGGCGCAGGTGGAACTCGATGGCGTTTGGTCCGTCAAGGGCGGAATGTTTCAAGTTGCCAAGGCTTTGTCAAAGTTAGGTGAAACGCATGGGGTGACATCACGCTATGGGGTGGCGTGTTCGAAAATTTT
>JAVLFR010000068.1:0-4321 GCA_046052785.1 Limnohabitans sp.
GGTGGCTTGGACGCTGGCGCAGGGTTGGCCCGGCTTAGAAAACTTGGCGCTCATTCCGGGCAGTGTGGGTGCTTCGCCCGTGCAAAACATTGGCGCGTATGGCGTGGAATTGCAAGACCGCTTTCACTCACTCGACGCGATGGATCTCACCACGGGCCAAACCTTCAGCCTCGATGCCGCGCAATGCGCGTTTGGCTACCGTGACTCGGTGTTCAAGCACGAAAGCAGCGGCCCGAATGGACTGGGCTTGGCAGGCAAAGCCCTCATCACCCGCGTGCGGTTTTTGCTGCGCAAAGATTGGAAACCCGTGCTGGGCTACCTCGACCTGGAACGCAAGATGGCCGAGACCGGCATCAGCAGCCCGTCTGCACAGCAGATTTTTGAATGGGTTTGCGCGATTCGCCAAGCCAAGTTGCCAGACCCCGCCGTCATTGGCAACGCAGGCAGTTTCTTCAAGAACCCCACCGTTACCCAAGACCAGTGCGACGACATCATCGCGCGCGAGCCCAAGGTCGTGCATTATTTGCTAGACGACGGCCGCATCAAACTGGCAGCAGGCTGGCTCATTGACGCCTGCGGCTGGAAGGGCAAAACCGTGGGCAACGCTGGGGTGTACGAAAAGCAAGCCTTGGTGCTGGTCAACGTGGGGGGCAAAGATCACCCCTGCACGGGCGGCGAGGTGATGACGCTGGCCAAGGCGATTCAAACCAGTGTGTACGAGCGCTTTGGCATTCGCTTAGAGCCCGAACCTGTGGTGGTTTGATTACTTCTTAGAGCTGCCTTCCAGCTTGATCATGTCCGCACCTTCGCCCAACGACAGCAAGCCTGCGTGTGCGTAAAGCCCCAACTTGGCGCGTGTGTCCACGATGTCCAAGTTGCGCATGGTCAGCTGGCCAATGCGGTCGAGCGGGCTGAACGGCGCGTCTTCCACCTTCTCCATCGACAGGCGCTCTGGCGCATACGTCAGGTTGGGGCTGTCGGTGTTCAGGATGCTGTAGTCGTTGCCACGGCGCAGCTCGAGCGTCACGGTGCCAGTCACGGCGCGGGCCACCCAGCGTTGGGCGGTTTCGCGCAGCATGATGGACTGCGGGTCAAACCAGCGGCCTTGGTACAGCAAACGGCCCAGGCGCAGGCCGTTGATGCGGTACTGCTCGATGGTGTCTTCGTTGTGGATGCCGGTGACCAGGCGCTCGTAGGCGATGTGCAACAGCGCCATGCCGGGGGCTTCGTAAATGCCGCGGCTCTTGGCTTCGATGATGCGGTTCTCAATCTGGTCGCTCATGCCCAGGCCGTGGCGCCCACCGATCTCGTTGGCCTTGAGGAACAGCTCGACCGGGTCGGCGTATTCCACGCCATTCAAAGCCACCGGCATGCCTTCTTCAAAGCGCACGCTTACTTCTTCGGCTTTCACGTCCACGTCGGGCTTCCAGAAGGCCACGCCCATGATGGGGTTGACGATCTTCATGCCGCTTTGCAGGCTTTCCAAGTCTTTGGCCTCGTGGGTCGCGCCCAGCATGTTGCTGTCGGTGGAGTAGGCCTTTTCGGCGCTCATCTTGTAGCCAAAGCCATTGGCGGTCATGAAGGCCGACATTTCGGCGCGGCCGCCCAGCTCGTCGATGAACAGCTGGTCCAGCCAAGGCTTGTAAATTTTGAGGCTGGGGTTGGTGAGCAGGCCGTAGCGGTAAAAGCGCTCGATGTCGTTGCCCTTGAAGGTGGAGCCGTCGCCCCAGATGTTGACGTCGTCCTCCTTCATCGCGGCCACCAACATGGTGCCGGTCACAGCGCGGCCCAGCGGGGTGGTGTTGAAGTAAGTGATGCCACCCGTGCTGATGTGAAAGGCACCACTTTGAATAGCTGCAATGCCTTCATGGGCGAGTTGTTGGCGGCAGTCGATGAGGCGGGCTTTTTCGGCGCCGTATTCCATCGCTTTGCGGGGGATTTCGTTGTAGTCGGCTTCGTCGGGTTGGCCCAGGTTGGCGGTGTAGGCGTAGGGCAGGGCGCCCTTTTGCTTCATCCACAGCAGGGCGGCTGAGGTGTCGAGGCCGCCCGAGAAGGCGATGCCGACTTTTTGGCCTTTGGGGAGGTGTTGGAGGATGGTGCTCATGGTGGGGGTCGCCAATTAACCGAAGTGGCAAATGTAGTGATAGGGCTCAGTCACCCGAATCTCAAACTTGGAGTTGCCGGGCACGTTAAATTGTTCGCCAGCACTGGACTTGACCCAGTCGGAGCTGCCGTCGAGTTTGTATTCGCAAAAACCAGCCACGCACTCCATGACTTCGGGTGCGGCGGTGTTGAAAGTGAGCGTGGCAGGCAAGATGACACCGACCGACAGTTTGGTGCCCTGTGCTGTGGTGATGGCGTGGCTGATGCACTTGCCGTCAAAAAACACATTGGCTTGGGTGGTGATGCTGACGTTGTCAATTTTTTCTGTGGTCATGGTGTGCGCTCGGGATGAATTGCAAAACCGTTGATTTTAGGTGAGCCCAAATGACAAAAGCCGCTGAAAGCGGCTTTTGGTGGGTCAAACGCCCAAATGAGCGTGTGAACGGCTCAATAGCGTGGGGCTGAGCCGGGGGGCGGCACGTTGCCGTAGCTGGTGTTGGCAGCGGGCACCATGGGTGTGATTTGCAAACGCACGGTGGGACCTGGGTCTTGCGGCATTTGCACGCTGTACTGCTTACCTGCGAACTCATAAACCACGTTGTAAGCCATGGTGCGGTTCTCGTAGAACATTTGCTGGCTGCAGCTTTGCACGTTTTTCACCTCAGGGGTGCCTGGACCTTCGATTTTTTCGCCCAAGATTGCGCCACCGACCAGCCCTGCCATGGTGGCTAAGGCATTGCCCGTGCCCTGACCCATTTGGTTGCCGATGACGCCGCCTGCGATGGCGCCCATCGCGGCACCTGCGCCAGATTTTTGACCACCCGAGACAACTTGTTGCGTGTTGCAAACCTGACGCGGCACAGCCACTTGTTGAATGATGGGGGTACTGGAGATCACTTTGCCCACTTCTTGCGCTTGGACGGCTGCTGAGGAGAGCATCAGCAGACAAGCTGCGAGAAGGATGTGTTGGATAGTTTTGGTTTTCATGAGGTTTTGGGGTGAAGGTGTTGTGTCGGAGTGTAGTTCTTCGTGGTTTTGATTCTGTTAACCAGAAGTGAAACTTATTGAGACATAGCCCGATCTATAACGTTTGCCAAGCTTCTGGGTTGACGCCGACCACCACGGTTTGACCTTTCACCACGACGGGGCGCTTGATGACACTGGCGTGAGCCAACATCAAGGCGCGGGCCGAGGCTTTGTCTACCACGCTGGCTTGCACTGACGCATCAAGCTGGCGCCAGGTGGTGCCCTTGCGGTTGATCAGCACCTCCCAGTTCATATGTTTGAGCCACAGGTCAACGGCCTCGGGGGGCACGCCTTGCTTTTTGAAGTCGTGAAACACATGGTCAACGCCGTGGTCCGTTAGCCAAACACGGGCTTTTTTGACGCTGTCGCAGTTGGGAATGCCGTAAACGGTGATGCTTGTTTTGCTCATAGGGCTGAATCATGCCGCAAACCGAGTGGCCCATCGCGGTGGGCGACAATTCCTCCATGAATTCACTTGCCAGTTGGCTCGCGCACTGCGAGCGTTTGCACCCCAAAAACATCGAGATGGGCCTTGAACGCGTGCGCAGCGTGGCTGAGCGCATGGCACTCAAGTTTGATTGCCCCGTCATCACGGTGGCGGGCACCAATGGCAAGGGCTCGACCTGCGCCATGTTGGAAGCTTGTTTGCTCGAAGCGGGTTACCGCCCTGGCGTTTACACCTCGCCGCATTTGGTGCATTTTCAAGAACGTTGTCGTGTGCATGGAGAGACCGTGCAGCCTGACGACTTGTTGCCGCACTTTGCGCGCGTTGAGACCGCACGTACCCAAGGCAGTGAGGTGTCACTTACTTACTTCGAGTTCACCACCTTGGCCATTTTGAGTTTGATGGCGGCGTCACCCATTGATGTGGCCATTCTCGAAGTGGGCTTGGGTGGTCGTTTGGATGCGGTGAACGTGATGGAGCCGACCTGCTCGATCATCACCAGCGTGGACTTGGACCACATGGACTTCTTGGGTCACGATCGAGAAACCATAGGCCGCGAGAAGGCCGGCATCATGCGCACGGGCCGCCCTGTTATTGTGAGCGACCCCGTGCCGCCGCAAAGTCTGATTGACCATGCCACCGAGATTGACGCAGACCTGTGGCTGTTTGGCCGCGACTTCAACTTCACTGGCGACAAGCAGCAGTGGGGTTGGGCAGGGCCTGTCTCTTATACACATCTGACGCTGC
>JAVLFR010000069.1:0-3770 GCA_046052785.1 Limnohabitans sp.
TGGTGGACGTGGCCGAATGCCCGCTGCCATGCACCTTTGCTTCGGGCGAGTGCGATGTGTTGCTGCGTGCGGACGACATCGTGCACGACGACCACGCTCCCGTGAAAGCGGAGATCATTCGCAAATCGTTCCGTGGCTCAGAGTTTTTGTACACGCTGCGCCTCAAGACGGGCGAGTCGGTGATGGCCCATGTGCCCAGCCACCACGACCACAAGCTCGGTGAGTGGATTGGCATCCGCGCCGAAGTCGACCATGTGGTCACCTTCAACCGCGCCTGCCCTGTCAATGGCAACGACTTGTGCAACATGCCGTGTGCTGAGCATGAAGCGCCGCATGTGCACGCGCAGGTACACGCGCCAGTGCCTACGCAAGCGATTCACTTCCACGAAAAGCCCTCGACCTAAGCAAGTGCATTACTTTGGACAAGCGGCTGACAAGCCGCTTTTTTTACGCCTGCGTGTTTGAAAAACGCACGGTAAAGCGCGCACCAGGCATGGGCTTGCCAGGTGTTGCCTCTTCCAGTGTCACCACGGCAGCGTGGTGATGGGCAATCTCGATCACGATGGGCAGGCCCAGGCCCGAGCCATCGGCCTCGGTGCCCAAGGCGCGGTAGAAGGGCTGGAACACCAAATCGCGCTCCGCTTCGGGAATGCCGGGGCCTGAGTCTTCGACCTGCAACACCACCACTTTGCCAAATTTATCGGCCAGCAAGCGCACCGTGATCACGCCCGGGTTGTCTTGGCTGGACGGCGTGTAGTTGATGGCGTTGTCGACCAAGTTGCGCACCATCTCTTTGAGCAACGTGGGGTTGCCCATCACCACCACGCCTGTGCTGCCGGGCGTGGCGCCTTCGTAGCCGAGGTCAATCGACTTGTCCATTGCGCGTGGCAGAGAATCTTGAATCACATCGCTGACCAGGCTCACCAAATCACAGGGGATGCGTGCAATTTGCGAGCTGCCACTTTCGGCGCGGGCCAGCGACAGCAGTTGATTTACCGTGTGCGTGGCGCGAATGCTGGCGCGACCAATGAGTTTGAGCGACTGCTTGAGTTCATCTGCACTCGAGTCTGCGCGCTGCGCCAAATCGGCTTGCATGCGCAAGCCCGCCAGCGGTGTTTTCAGTTGGTGTGCGGCGTCAGCCAAAAAACGTTTTTGGGTGGCGATGGACTCTTTGAGTCGCGTCAGCAAATCGTTGATCGAGGCCACCAACGGGGCCACCTCTTGCGGCACGGCGGACTCGTCCAAGGGGCTCAAATCATCGGGCCTGCGCAAGCGAATGCGTTCTTCGAGTTTGTTGAGCGGTCGAATGCCCCGCGCCAAGGCCAGCCAAACCAGCAAAACAGCCAGGGGCAAGATGACGAACTGCGGCAGCATCACGCCTTTGATAATTTCGGTGGCCAGCACCGAGCGTTTTTCTCGCGTTTCGCCCACTTGCACCAGCACAGGCTTGGCCCCAGGCACCTCAGTGCGTACCCAGGTGTAGGCCACGCGCACTTCGGCGCCGCGCATTTCATCGTCGCGAATACGCACTTCATAAGGCGGGGCCTCTTCCTCGTCATGGGGCAGGGGAAAGTCACGTTCACCGCTTACAAATTCGCCACGGATGCCCAACACTTGGTAGTAAATCAAATCTGCATCATCTGCGCGCAAAATTTCACGGGCGGGCAAAGGCAAGTTGAAAGACATGCGCGTGGTGTCACTCTTGACCAATTGCGCCAGGGCTTGCACGTTGTATTCCAAACCTCGGTCAAAGGGCCGGCCCGCAATGTTTTGGGCCACCAGCCAGGTCAGCGCCAAGCTGACGGGCCACAGCAGCAGCAGCGGCGTGAGCATCCAATCCAAAATCTCGCCAAACAGCGAGTGTTGCTCGCGCCGAAACAGCTTTGCCATGCAAGTGCGCCGTGTTTAGCCCGGAATTTTTTCGAGGCAGTAGCCCAGGCCACGCACGGTGGCGATGCGGATGGGGCCCTTCTCGATCTTCTTGCGCAAGCGGTGGATGTAGACCTCGATGGCGTTGTTGCTGACCTCTTCGCCCCACTCGCACAAACGCTCGACCAACTGGTCTTTGCTCACCAAGCGGCCGCTGCGCTGCAGCAGCACTTCGAGCAAGCCGAGTTCGCGCGCTGACAGTTCCACCATCTTGCCGTCGATGGTGGCGACGCGCCCCGTTTGGTCATACACCAGCGGGCCGTGCTTGATGGACGATGTGGTGCCGCCCATGCCGCGGCGCGTGAGGGCGCGCACGCGCGCCTCGAGCTCTTGCAGGCTAAAGGGCTTGGCCATGTAGTCGTCCGCCCCGTAGTCCAAACCTTTGACGCGTTCTTCCACGCCATCAGCGGCGGTGAGGATGAGCACGGGCATGGAGGAGCCGCGTGCGCGCAGCCGTTTGAGCACTTCGAGGCCGTGCATTTTGGGCAACCCCAAATCCAAGATGAGCAAGTCAAACTCATCGGTGGTCATCAAGGCGGCGTCGGCTTCTGAGCCGCTGGCCACATGGTCCGCTGCCGCGCCAGATGCACGCAGGGTGCGCAACAGGCCGTCGGCCAAGACCAAATCGTCTTCTGCAATCAGGATGCGCATGGGTTTGTCTCCAGCTGATGTTTTGATGGGGTCAGGGGTGCGATTCTAGGCTGGCGTCGCCGCCTGCATAGGCCTCTAACCCTAGGCTCACCACCGTGGCCACGTCGGCGCCCACCTCTTGTTTAAATTCCGCCTCGGTTTGCGCGACGGCTTGCTCGAAGGCGTGCAACCAGGCCAGGCCCGTGTCGGTAAACACAATGCAGCGCGCGCGCGCGTCTTGGGGGTCGGGCGTGCGTTGGACCAAGCCCCAGGCTTCGCATTGGGTCACCAAGTCGCCCATGGCTTGCTTGGTCATCCCCGCGCTGGCGGCCAAGTCGATCAGGCGCGACCCCGTCAGGCTCAGGTGGCGGGTGATGTGGATGTGTGCCGCGCTGACTTGCGAACGGGCGGCGAGGTTGGACAACGCGAGGGGCACATTGTCGTTGTGCGCCATCAGGTGCAGCACGCGTGCGTCAAAGCGGCGCATGGCGTGGCCGAGTAAGCGTCCTAGGTGGATTTGTCGCCAGTCTTGTTGGGTGGAAAAAGTGGGTGCAGAGGCCATGTCTAAATGGTAAGGCAAACTGACCAAAAAAAGTGTTTACAAGTTTTAACTTTGAGGTAAAGTACTGATCAAGCATCCAGTTGTTGTTAAACACAGTGATTGGATTTTCTTGGTAAGCCCTTGATTCAATGGAGATTTCTCATGAATAACAAACCCATCGTCGCTGACAGCGAAAAAGCCAAAGCCCTGCAAGCCGCCTTGGCGCAGATCGAAAAACAATTCGGCAAGGGCACCATCATGCGCTTGGGCGAAGGCGAAATCATTGACGACATTCAAGTCGTGTCGACCGGCTCGTTGGGTTTGGACATCGCTTTGGGCGTGGGCGGTTTGCCCCGTGGCCGCGTGATTGAAATCTACGGCCCAGAATCCTCTGGTAAAACCACCCTCACCTTGCAAGTCATTGCCGAGATGCAAAAACAAGGCGGCACCTGCGCCTTCGTGGATGCCGAGCATGCCTTGGATTCGCAATACGCCCAAAAGCTCGGCGTGAACCTGCAAGACCTGCTCATCAGCCAACCCGACACGGGCGAACAAGCCCTCGAAGTGGTGGACAGCTTGGTGCGCTCTGGCGCGGTGGATTTGGTGGTCATCGACCTGTCTCTTATACACATCTGACGCTGCCGACGATCTTACGCGTGTAGATCTCGGT
>JAVLFR010000070.1:0-2206 GCA_046052785.1 Limnohabitans sp.
GGCAGCGTCAGATGTGTATAAGAGACAGGGGCGGGGCCGCCGCTACAGCGGCTTGGCTTATCCCGCTTTGCGCGGCGCGAACCAACTGGTCAATGCCAGCGGCGTGCTGGCAGCGCTGGAAGCCTTGCGCAGCGAGATGCCCGTGACAGCGCAAGCCATTCGCAACGGTTTGGCCATGGTTGAGCTGCCAGGCCGCTTTCAAATTGTGCCGGGCCAACCCGCCTTGGTGTTGGATGTGGCGCACAACGCCCATGCGGTGGCGGCTTTGACCGAGAACCTCGATGCCATGGGTTTTTATCCCACCACCCATGTCGTGTTTGGTGCGATGGCCGACAAGGATGTGGCACCTATGTTGGCACGCGTGGGCCCCTTGGTGGACCGTTGGTACTTTTGTGATTTACCCACCGAGCGCGCTGCCAAGGCCACTGAATTGCTGCAGGTTTGGCAGACAGGCAACACCCGCCAAGATGTGCAGGCAAGCTCCCACGCCAGCCCGCAGGCCGCACTGGATGCAGCCGTGGCTGCTGCGGACCCCGCTGATAGAATCGTTGTCTTCGGCTCGTTTTTCACGGTCGGTGGGATTTTGGCCCGTGGCATTCCCCGCCTAGACGCCCCTCATTTGAGCTCCTGAGACCCCATTCACATGGCTTTTTTCAAGTTTCGATTGCCTGGTCCCACGGCTGGCGAGCCTCAAGGCAACCCCAGCAACACCCCCGCCGAGAGCGTCGACGTGATGCGTCGCCGCGCTCGCCATCGTCTGATGGGGGCCTCGGTTTTGGTCGTGTTGGGTGTGATTGGCTTTCCGGTGTTGTTTGACACCCAACCGCGTCCGGTGTCCGTGGACATCGCGGTGGACATTCCCGACCGTGCCAATAGCAAGCCCCTGGTCGACACCTCCAAACCCAAGCCCTTGTCTGCGGCAGCCGGGTTAGACGCCAAAGAAGAAGTGGTGCCACAGGGCAAGTCAGAGCCCAAACCAGAACCCAAACCCGAGGTTGCTGCGGTCATGCCTAAAGCGGACGTCATCCCAGATGTTGTCAAGCCTGACGCCAAGAGCGCCGCGCAGCCCTCAGACAGCAAAGACACGGGCGCTCGCTTTGTGGTGCAAATTGGCGCCTTCAATGACGAAACCAAAGTGCGTGAAGTGCGCGTTAAGCTTGAAAAAGAGGGCATCAAAACCTATACCAACATTGCGCAAACCAAAGACGGCGCTCGTACGCGTGTGCGTGTGGGCCCCTTCACCAGCCGCGATGAAGCTGACAAAGTGGCACGCAAGATCAAGCAGTTGCAGTTGCAACCGCAAGTCTTGACGCTCTAACCGCGGCTGTGATGCAGACGCTTTCAGCTGTAGATTGGATTCTGCTGGCTGTTTTGGGCCTGTCATTTTTGTTGGGTTTTTGGCGCGGCCTGGTGCAAGAGTTGTTGTCACTGTCGGGCTGGGTCGCTGCGTTTTATGTGTCACAGATCTACGCGCCCCGAGCTGGCGCTTGGTTGCCCATGGAGGGCAGCAGCCAGATGTTGCGCTATGCCGCTGGGTTTGTGGTGGTGTTCATCGCGGTGTTGGTGGGCACCACGCTGGTGAGTTTTGTGATCAAAAAGCTCATCTCAGCGGTTGGGTTGGGGCCACTCGATCGATTGCTGGGCAGTGTGTTTGGATTCATGCGCGGTGTGGTGATTTTGTTGGCCATCACCGTGCTGGTGGGGATGACGCCGATGCGTGATACCGAGGCTTGGAAACAAGCGCAGGGCACGACCTGGCTGCAACAGTTTTTACATGTTTTGAAACCGGTGTTACCGGCTGATTTTGGAAAGTACCTCCCCTGATGTGTGGCATTGTCGGCGTTGCTAGCAACGCACCCGTGAACCAGTTGATTTATGACGCTCTGTTGCTTTTGCAGCATCGCGGCCAAGATGCCGCGGGCATCGTGACGCAACTCGACCGAAAGTTTTTCATGCACAAAGCCAAGGGCATGGTGCGCGACGTGTTTCGCACCCGCAACATGCGTGCCCTGCCCGGCAACAACGGTTTGGGCCAAGTGCGCTATCCAACAGCAGGTAATGCATATAGTGAAGAAGAGGCGCAACCGTTTTATGTGAACGCGCCGTTTGGCTTGGTCTTGGTGCACAACGGCAACCTCACCAACGCCCAAGCCTTGAAGGAAGAATCGTTTTCTACCGACCATCGCCATATCAATACCGAGAGCGA
>JAVLFR010000071.1:0-17222 GCA_046052785.1 Limnohabitans sp.
GGCCCAGGCCCAGTCAAACACATACTCCCCGTAAGAGTGGGCTTTGATGTACATCGCGCTCGCAGCGACCAAGGTAGGGCCCTGCCAGAGGGTGACAAATTGCGGTGTCCAGCCGGTGGTGGGTAGCGCGCTGGCGCTGGTGTGCAGGGCCGCCAAGTAGGCGTGCCGCATGAAAGGCGAGGGCGCGTCTTGCTGGGTCAGCAAGCTGTCCCACGCGGCAGCAGGGATATCCAGCGGGCTGTCGTGGATGCGAATGACATAATCCATTTTCTTGTTAGACCTGTTTTACTTTGGACAATGCGCCTGCTGCCATGACTCTCAAAATATGTGTTGCTCAGTTGAATTTCGTGGTGGGCGACATGGCGGGCAACGCCCAAAAAATTATCGACTGTGCCAAGGCGGCCTATCAAGACGGCGCACGTTTGGTGCTCACGCCTGAGCTCTCACTGTGCGGCTACGCGGCTGAAGATTTGTTTTTGCGCCCATCGTTTATTCAAGCCTGTGATGATGCCTTGAAACAGGTGTCCGCTGCACTTGGCGGGTTAAAAGGTTTGCATGTGGTGGTGGGCCATCCTTCCGGCGGCGATGAGCGCACCCGATCGGTGTCGGTGCAGCGCCGCTTCAACATGGCCAGCGTGGTGTGCGAGGGCCAGGTGGTGGCTGCTTATGCCAAGCGCGAGTTGCCCAATTACCAAGTGTTTGATGAGCGGCGTTATTTTGTGGCGGGTGATCAGGCGTGCGTGTTTGAGTTGGCGGGCATGAAAGTCGGCTTGCTGATTTGCGAGGACGCTTGGTTTGATGCGCCGGCGTTGGAGGCCAAAGCGGCTGGGGCTGACCTGTTGGTGGTGATCAACGCCTCGCCCTTTCATGTGGGCAAAGGTGACGAGCGCGAGCAAGCGATGCGGGCTCGTGTGCAAGCCACGGGGTTGCCTTTGGTGTATGCGCATTTGGTGGGCGGGCAAGACGAGGTGGTGTTTGAGGGGCGCTCATTTGCGCTCAATGCCAATGGCGCTTTGGCCGCGCGTGCGCCCAGCTTTGAAGTGGCTGCGTTTGGCGTGACGGTGATGCCATCCACCGCAGGCCAAGGGTTGGGCAAGCTTGTTCTGTCAGGCGAAGTCGCCCAAGACGGTTCGCTTGAAGCTGACTTGTGGCATGCCTTGGTGTTGGGCGTGCGCGACTATGTTGGGAAAAATGGTTTTCCGGGTGTGTTGCTGGGCTTGTCTGGGGGAATCGACTCGGCCTTGGTGTTGGCCATCGCCGTGGATGCTTTGGGGGCTAGCAAGGTCCGCACGGTGATGATGCCGTCGCCCTACACCGCCGAGATCAGTTGGGTGGATGCGCGTGACATGGCTCAACGCTTGGGTGTGCGCTATGACGAGGTGTCCATCGTGCCGGAGTTTGAAGCCTTCTTGGGCTCGCTCAAGGCCGACTTTGAGGGGACGCCACTCGACACGACCGAAGAAAATATCCAAGCCCGCATTCGTGGCACGCTGTTGATGGCTTTGTCCAACAAGTTTGGCGCCATCGTGCTGACCACGGGCAACAAGAGCGAAATGGCCACGGGTTACTGCACCTTGTATGGCGACATGGCGGGGGGCTTTGCAGTGATCAAAGATGTGGCCAAAACCTTGGTGTTCCAGTTGGCGCGTTGGCGCAATGCCCACGACCCTTATGGCACAGGAGCTGGGCCCATTCCCGAGCGCATCATCACGCGCCCACCCAGTGCGGAGTTGCGCCCCGACCAAACCGACCAAGACAGTTTGCCGCCTTATGAGGTGTTGGACGAGATCGTCTCGCGTTTCATGGAAAACGACCAAAGCTCACAAGACATCATGGACGCTGGCTTTGCGCAAGCCGATGTAGAGAAGGTGACGCGTCTGATTCGCCTCAATGAGTACAAACGCCGCCAATCTCCCGTAGGAATTCGTGTCACACACCGCAGTTTTGGCAAGGATTGGCGTTATCCTATTACCAACAAATTTCGGGCCTGAACATCGCCCCTTTATTGATTTCAAGGACTTTGAACATGAAGCAAATCACCGCCATCATCAAACCATTCAAACTCGAAGAAGTGCGCGAAGCGTTGGCCGAATGTGGTGTGACGGGCTTGACCGTGACCGAGGTCAAAGGTTTTGGTCGCCAAAAAGGCCATACCGAGTTGTACCGGGGCGCAGAGTCTATGGTTGACTTTTTGCCAAAGGTCAAGGTTGAAGTGACTGTCAAGTCTGCCGATGTTGACAATTGCGTCGATGCCATCGTGCGCGCAGCGCGCACAGGAAAAATTGGCGATGGCAAGATTTTCGTCACGTCTGTGGAGCGCGTGGTACGCATCCGTACGGGCGAGTTGGACGAATCCGCCGTTTAAAGGCCTGCGAGTTGAGGCGCAGGCGCAAAGCCTGCGGCTTGCACGAGTTCTTGCAACAAAGCAATCGGCTCTGTGCCACTGTGAATCAAGTCCATTTGCCAGTCGCTCAAAAAGCCTTGCGTGACGCTGTGGCGGGCAAATTGCAGCAAACCGTCGTAATAGCCTTGGGTGTTGAGCAAGCCAATTGGCTTGTCGTGGTAGCCCAACTGACGCCACGTCCAAACTTCAAAAAACTCCTCAAAGGTGCCAATCCCGCCGGGGAGGGCTAAGAACACGTCGGCACGCTCGGCCATCATGTGTTTGCGTTCATGCATGGTGTCGACCACATGCAGCTCAGTGCAGGCGGTACGGGTGTTTTCGGTGGTTTGGAGCGCTTTGGGAATGATGCCCACCACGCGTCCGCCAGCCTCGGCCGTGGCTTGGGCCACCAGACCCATCAAACCATTGTTGCCCCCGCCATAGACCAACTGACCGTTGTGCTGGCCAATCCAAGTGCCGACTTCACGGGCAACCTCAGCATACGCGGAGAGCGAGCCTTGGCGCGAGCCGCAATAGACGCAGACAGAAAATGCAGGCAAGTTCATGGCTAGAGGTTCAGGTTGAAGGCTTGGGGGTGATGGGCGGGGACTCGATGAGTCGAGTGCCGGCCAGAGCATCGTGCCAAAACTGACCTTGGGGATGAAACCGGCTCAGCAAGGCCCAAACAGCGATCCAACCCACCATCAGCACCGTTGTTTCAGCACCAGACAGTCCATAAGGGGCGAGGATGGCCAAGGGGGGGATGAACCAAATCCAGCTCAGCACATAGCGCAACAGGGCACGTTGTTGGGTGAGCGGTTGGCCATGCGTGTCGACCAGACGGATATGCCAAGTTTTCATGGCCAAGGTTTGCCCTTTGTGACCAAACCAGGTGAAGTAAATGCCGACCACTAAAAACAAAAAGGCTTGTAGCCCATAGCGGTTGTCTAGCGCATGTCGTGATTGGCTCAAGGTGCCAAACAAATAGGCAGCGATAAAGAGGACGCCAAAGACCAAGAGGCCCTCATAAAGCCAGCAAGCCATGCGACGACGCACGCTGGGGGCTTGAAGTGCCAAAGTCATTGTGGGATGACTGCGCTTTCAGACCCAGGACTTGCCGGGGCTGCATTGGCTGAGGCAGGTGTGGGCAGCAATGTCGTTGGGGCTGCTTGGTCAGACGCAATGCGAGGCACAGCTTTGTTGCTGGTGGCCACGGGGGGAGCGGTGAGCTTGGAGGAGGGCACTGGCTTGATGGCGGGTGCCGCACCTAACGCTGGTTGGGTTTGTTGCGCGGCGAGTTTTTGTTTGGCTTCTGGCGAGAGGGCTTGGTAGGCCTCCCACTTGGCTTTTTTGTCTTCTTGCAAAAGCTGTTTGGCATCTGCGAAATTCAAACGGGCTGACGCACGTTGTTGTGCGCTGAGTGCTGCCCATTCACGCATGCGGCTTTGGACGGTGGCTTGTTCCTCAGCAGAGAGCTGAGAGAAGTTTTGAGAAATGACCAGCCACTTGCGCTTGTGGGGTTCAGACATGGTGGGCCAAAGTTTGACCAGCGGCGCCAGGGCTTGTTGTTGCGACTGGCTCAAATCTGCCCACACTGGTCGCCCAGGCTGGCTCGGGGATGCCGTGGAAGCAGTCGCTGGGGCCGTTTGAGCGTTGACAGGTTCGCCTGCAAACAAAACAGCACAGCCCAAAGAGATTTGGGCTGTGAGTGTCGCAAAAAGCAAACGTGTCTGCAGCATGGCGCGTTATTGGTTGGTGTCACTGACGATGGGGTTTTTCAAGAACTGCAGAAAACCAGGGTCGGCGTAGGCGGCGGGCGGTAAGTCGTCGATCAGGAGGGCCGAGTCAACTTCTGCCAATTCATTGGCGCGGTCATCGTCCATGAAGTGCTGGATGAGGCCCAAGCCTGCCACCAAAGCGATCAGGGGCATCAGTGAGGCGATACGGTTCCAAAGATTGAGGCCTTCATCGCCACCGAAATTTAGCAATGCGGCACCATTTTGGTGAATCACTGCGGGACTAGTTTGTAAGCGATTTTGGGTTTTGAGGCGAGCAGCCACGGCGCGGGTGCGTGCCGCACGCAGACGTTCAGAAATATCGTGCGGCAGGTCGAGACTGGCCGAATTCAGTTGGGCAGCAATGCGCAAACCAAATTGGTCTTGGGTATTTGCGGTATGTGTCATGGTTGAATTCCCTTTTCTTTGAGCGCTTTGCTCAATGCAAAAACTGCACGTGAGCAGTGTGTCTTAACGCTGCCTTCAGAGCAGCCCATCGCTGCAGCCGTTTCAGCTACATCTAGATCCTCCCAATAACGCAGCAAGAAGGCTTCTCGTTGACGTGCTGGTAAGTTTTGTATTTCTACCTCAATATCATGAACATTTGATACGCTGGCGAAGTTATCTTCAGCACTTTGCGTGATTTGACTGTCATTTGAGACGGTCAATGCTTCCAACAGGTCAAATTCGCCATCGGTTTTGTCTGATTCAAACTCGCTGAAGTTGCTAAACAGCGCTTTTCGAGTTTTGTTACGCCGAAACCAGTCCAAGGTCGTGTTCGACAAAATTCGATGAAACAGCATGGGCAACTCGGTTGCAGGTTTGTCGCCGTAATGTTCGGCAAGTTTCATCATGCTGTCTTGAACGATGTCGAGAGCCGCTTCATCATCGCGAACGTGATAGACCGAGCGTTTGAAGGCTCGCTTCTCGACGCTTTTAAGAAAGTCTGACAGTTCTTGTTCGGTGGCCACTGACGAATTGGGTTCAGGTTTGGGTCGGGCGCGATTATGGCACTTGCCCAAGTTTGGGTGGGCGTGAATTTGGCGCTTGCAAAGATAGTGTCATAATCTTGGGCTGCAATTCGACAAAAAAGCAAACGGGTCTGGGTCCGGCGCGAACCATGCGTCTATGGCTGAAGGTCCAAAGTTTCAAGGCTGCCCCACAAGGGTTCGCCAAGAAGCACCCAAGGTTTTTCGTTGACGAAAATCACTCAGGTTAAAAGGTACAACATGGATAAAACAAAGTCGGAATCGCATTCCGCAACCGCCGCTGGCGGTCATGCGCAAGAACTGATGGGCGCCGAAATCCTCGTGAAGGCGCTGCAAGCTGAAAACGTGAAACACATCTGGGGCTATCCAGGTGGCGCAGTTCTCTACATTTACGACGCGCTCTACAACCAAAACACGATTCAACATGTGTTGGTTCGCCATGAGCAAGCAGCAGTCCATGCTGCAGACGGCTACGCGCGTGCCACGGGTGATGTCGGAGTGGCATTGGTCACATCTGGGCCGGGCGCGACCAATGCTGTCACGGGAATCGCGACCGCCTATATGGACAGCATTCCCATGGTGATCATCACCGGTCAAGTGCCTACGCATGCGATTGGTTTGGATGCATTCCAAGAGTGCGACACCATTGGCATCACACGACCCATCGTCAAGCACAACTTCTTGGTCAAAGATGTACGTGACTTGGCGCTGACCATGAAAAAAGCATTTCACATTGCACGCAGTGGCCGTCCAGGTCCCGTGGTGGTGGATATCCCTAAAGACGTGTCTTTCAAGAAGACAGTTTACGAAGGCTATCCCGCTGAAGTTGAGATGCGCTCCTACAACCCCGTACGAAAAGGCCATGGCGGTCAAATTCGTAAAGCGTTGCAGTTGTTGATGGCTGCCAAGCGTCCCTACATTTACACAGGCGGCGGGGTGTTGCTGAGCAATGCATCGCAAGAATTGCGCACCCTGGTGGACATGCTGGGCTACCCCGTGACCAATACTTTGATGGGTCTTGGCGCCTATCCCGCCAGCGCCCCAAAGTTTTTGGGGATGTTGGGCATGCACGGCACGATTGAAGCCAACAACGCCATGCAAAATTGCGACGTATTGTTGGCCGTTGGCGCTCGATTTGATGATCGTGTGATTGGCAACCCCAAACACTTTGCCTTGAACGAACGAAAGATCATCCACATTGATATTGACCCCTCCAGCATTTCTAAGCGGGTGAAGGTTGATATCCCTATCGTGGGCGATGTGAAGGATGTGTTGGTCGAGATGATCGACATGATCAAAGAATCTGGCTTAAAGCCCGATGCTGCCGCCTTGTCTGGCTGGTGGGAGACCATCGACGCTTGGCGCAAACGTGATTGCCTGAAGTACGACCGCAAAAACACCGATGTGATCAAGCCGCAATATGTGATTGAGACCCTGCACCACATGACCAAGGGCACGGACACTTACATCACCTCCGATGTCGGGCAGCATCAAATGTGGGCGGCTCAGTACTATGGATTTGATGAGCCACGCCGTTGGATCAACTCTGGGGGGTTAGGCACGATGGGCGTTGGTATTCCCTACGCCATGGGTATCAAGTTGGCCAAGCCTGACAGCGAAGTGTTTTGCGTGACAGGCGAAGGTTCGGTGCAAATGTGTATCCAAGAACTCTCCACCTGCTTTCAGTACAACACGCCCATCAAAGTGTTGGCTCTGAACAACCGCTATTTGGGTATGGTCCGTCAGTGGCAGGAAATCGAATACGAAAGCCGCTACAGCAGCAGCTACATGGATGCATTGCCAGACTTTGTCAAACTGGCTGAGGCCTATGGTCATGTGGGCATGTTGATTGAGCGTCCAGAGGATGTTGAGCCTGCTTTGCGTGAAGCGCGCCGACTCAAAGATCGCACGGTGTTCATCGACTTCCGTACCGACCCTACCGAGAACGTATTCCCAATGGTCAAGGCTGGCAAGGGCATCACCGAAATGCTGCTTGGCAGCGAAGACCTCTGAACGGGAAGGATGACACCATGAAACACATCATTTCCCTAATGCTCGAAAACGAACCCGGCGCGCTGTCCCGCGTGGTGGGGTTGTTCTCGGCGCGTGGCTACAACATTGAATCTCTGACCGTGGCGCCCACGGAGGACGCCAGCTTGTCACGCATGACAATTCAAACCCATGGGTCGGATGAGGTGATTGAACAAATCACCAAGCACCTGAACCGATTGATTGAAGTGGTCAAAGTGGTCGACCTCACCGAAGGTGCCTACACCGAGCGCGAATTGATGCTGGTGAAAGTCCGCGCCGTAGGCAAAGAGCGTGAAGAGATGAAACGCATGGCCGATATTTTTCGTGGCCGCATCATCGATGTGACCGAGAAGAGCTACACCATTGAGTTGACGGGTGATCTGACTAAAAACGATGCGTTTTTAGAGGCGATTGACCGCAGCGCAATTCTTGAAACCGTTCGCACGGGCGCTTGTGGCATTGGCCGCGGTGAGCGCATCTTGCGCGTTTAACCCAACCTTTTTAAAGTATTTTTTAGGAGAACCCTGTGAAAGTTTTTTACGACAAAGATTGTGATCTGTCTCTCATCAAAGGCAAAACCGTGGCCATCATCGGCTATGGCTCGCAAGGCCACGCACACGCCCAAAACTTGAACGAAAGTGGCGTCAAAGTTGTGGTTGGTTTGCGCAAAGGCGGCGCTTCCTGGGACAAAGTCGCCAAAGCTGGCTTGAATGTTTTGGAAGTCAACGACGCTGTCAAAGCCGCTGACGTGGTGATGATTTTGTTGCCTGACGAGAACATTCCAGACGTCTATCACAACAACGTCGCGCCCAACATGAAGCAAGGCGCCACCTTGGCGTTTGCGCATGGCTTCAATGTGCATTACAACCAAGTCATCCCACGCGCTGACTTGGACGTGATCATGGTCGCACCCAAGGGCCCAGGCCACACCGTGCGTTCCGAATACCTCAAGGGCGGTGGCGTGCCTTCTTTGATCGCCGTGTACCAAGATAAGTCGGGCAAAGCCCGTGATTTGGCGTTGAGCTATGCCATGGCCAACGGTGGCGGCAAAGGCGGCATCATCGAAACCAATTTCAAAGAAGAAACAGAAACTGACTTGTTTGGAGAGCAAGCCGTGTTGTGCGGTGGCGCTGTGGAATTGGTCAAGATGGGCTACGAGACCTTGACAGAAGCTGGCTACGCGCCTGAGATGGCCTACTTCGAATGTTTGCACGAGTTGAAGTTGATCGTGGACTTGATGTACGAAGGCGGCATCGCCAATATGAACTACTCGATTTCGAACAACGCTGAATACGGCGAGTACGTGACCGGTACAGAAATCATCAATGAACAGTCCCGTGAAGCCATGCGTAACGCCTTGAAGCGTATCCAAACTGGCGAGTACGCCAAGATGTTTATCTTGGAAGGTAAAACCAACTACCCCAGCATGACCGCACGTCGTCGTTTGAATGCTGAGCATTCGATTGAGACCGTGGGTGCGCAATTGCGCGCCATGATGCCTTGGATTGCCAAGAACAAACTGGTAGACCAAACCCGCAACTAAGCCGTGTGCTTTTTGCGCTGACAAAGGCCACCTCGGTGGCCTTTGTCAATGGTGGCTTGATGCGACCCAAGGCGTACACTCAAGGCCTACTTTTCGGAGCCATAAGAATGTCAGAACCCCAAGATCAAACAGATGAAGATATGCCGCGCAAACCTCGCAAGGGGATTTACGTGTTGCCAAACCTGTTCACCTTGGCGGCTTTGTTTGGTGGGTTTTATGCCATTGTGATGGCGATGAATCAGCGTTATGAAATGGCAGCCATCGGTGTGTTCTGTGCCATGGTGCTGGATAGCCTGGACGGGCGTGTGGCACGTATGACCAACACGCAAAGTGCTTTTGGCGAACAAATGGACTCTTTGGCTGACATGGTGTCGTTTGGCGCGGCACCGGCCTTGATTTCATACGAGTGGGCGCTGAAAGGTTTGGGGCGTTGGGGTTGGGTGGCCGCGTTTGTCTATATTTCTTGTGCAGCGCTGAGATTGGCGCGCTTCAATGTCAACACTTCTGCTGTGGACAAGCGGTTTTTTCAAGGCTTGCCTTCACCCGCTGCGGCAGCGTTGGTGATGGGGTTCATGTGGTTGATGACGGATATGGGGGTGACCGGTCCTGAGGTGGCTTGGTTCATGTTTGCTTGGTGTCTGTATTCCGGTTTGACCATGGTGACGAATGTGCCGTTTTACAGTTTCAAAGATGTGCAGATGAAGAAAAGCGTGCCGTTTGCCGTGATCGTCATGCTGGCCTTGGTGATTGCAGTGATCAACATAGACCCGCCTATCGTCTTGTTTGCCTTGTTTATGCTGTACGGGCTCAGTGGCTATGTTTTGTATGCTTGGCGTCGAACCCAAGGCATGCAAACCAGTGTCATCAGTACATCGACCGATGAGCCTGACGAAGAGGGTTTGCACAAATGAGACACTTGGCGCACCAAATGATTTGGCTTTGTGCTAAATTCGAACTATGAAAAATTTCTCGCTGGCTCTACTACTTCTATCCCCCAACGGGCGGAGTTGATAGCGCACGCGTTATCCCTACAAGGCCCGTATGCAAATGCAGCGGGCCTTTTGCTTTGGGGCTAATACAAACGTTGCAAGTTCTTTAGGAATCAAGGAGTTCTGACCATGACCGACAAGCTCATCATTTTTGACACCACTTTGCGCGACGGCGAGCAATCGCCAGGCGCCTCCATGACACGTGACGAAAAACTTCGCATTGCACGCCAACTGGAGCGATTAAAGGTGGATGTGATTGAAGCCGGTTTTGCAGCCAGCTCAAACGGGGATTTCGAGGCGGTGCAAGCCATTGCCAACGTCATCAAAGATGCCACCATCTGCTCGTTGTCTCGTGCCAATGACCGTGACATCAGCCGCGCTGCTGAGGCGCTCAAAGGCGCAAACCGCTCGCGCATCCACACCTTCATCGCGACGTCGCCTCTGCACATGGAAAAAAAGTTGCGTATGTCGCCCGAACAAGTGCTGGAGCAAGCCAAGCAGTCGGTGCGTTTTGCTCGTAACTTGGTGGGCGACGTGGAGTTCAGTCCCGAAGACGGCTACCGTAGCGAGATGGATTTTTTGTGTCGTGTGGTGGAAGCGGTGATCAGTGAAGGTGCGACCACCATCAACATCCCAGACACAGTGGGTTACGCCATCCCTGAGTTGTATGGCAATTTCATCAAAACCTTGCGCGAGCGTGTGCCCAACTCGGACAAAGCCATTTGGTCTGTGCATTGTCATAACGACTTAGGCATGGCCGTGGCCAACTCGCTGGCGGGTGTGATGATTGGTGGCGCCCGACAAATTGAGTGCACGATCAACGGTTTAGGGGAGCGTGCAGGCAACTGTTCATTGGAAGAGGTGGTCATGGCCATCAAAACCCGCCGCGATTACTTCGACCTCGATTTGAATATCGATACCCAGCAAATCGTGCCAGCCAGTCGCATGGTCAGCCAAACCACGGGTTTTGTGGTCCAGCCCAACAAAGCGGTGGTGGGGGCCAATGCCTTCGCGCATGCATCGGGCATTCATCAAGATGGCGTTCTCAAAGCACGCGATACCTACGAAATCATGCGTGCTGAAGACGTGGGTTGGAGTGCCAACAAAATCGTCTTGGGCAAACTCAGCGGTCGCAACGCCTTCAAGCAACGCTTAGAGGACTTGGGCGTGCAGATGGACAGCGAAGCCGATGTCAACACCGCATTTTCCAAATTCAAAGAACTGGCCGACCGTAAGAGCGAGATTTTTGATGAAGACATCTTGGCTTTGGTGAGTGAAGAATCAGTCATCAGTGCGAGCGAACAATTCGCCTTTGTTTCTTTGAAGCAACACAGTGAAACGGGAGAGCGACCTCATGCGAGCGTTGTTTTTACGGTGTCTGGCAAAGAGGTGAAAGGCGATTCAGACGGCAATGGCCCAGTCGACGCCTCACTCAAAGCCATCGAGTCCCATGTCAAGAGCGGCGCTGAGATGGTGCTTTACTCTGTCAATGCGATCAGTGGCTCTACCGAGAGCCAAGGCGAGGTCACTGTGCGGTTACAAAACAGTGGCCGCGTGGTCAACGGTGTCGGCTCAGATCCAGACATTGTGGTGGCTTCAGCCAAGGCTTATTTGAGCGCCTTGAACAAACTGCAAAGCAAGTCCGATCGAGTTGCCGCGCAGGGTTGATGGACGCCCAAGCTTGAATCGGATGAATTTAGTTAAATAAGTCACGCAAGTCATTGATCTTGCGTGACTTTTCTTGTTAGACTAGTTACCATTGTGTTTTTCAAGCTTAAGGAACGCCACTTGAAACGACTACTGATTGCGATTTCTCTCGGTTTGGTCACTTCGCTGTGCACCCTCCCTGCGCAAGCGACGACAAATCAAAAAAAACCATCCGTTCAAAAAAAGAAACCCACTGTGGTCAAGGCGCATGTTCGTCGCGCCAAAGTCTACAAGGACGCCCCAGTTATTCCCTCTTTTGGCCAAAAAGCGGGATTGCATGCCACCAGTGACATGCTGGATTTGAAATCCAGTGTGGCCTATGTCATTGATCAAGACACCAACGAGGTGTTGATCAGTAAAAACGACCAGGCTGTTTTGCCGATTGCTTCCATCACCAAACTGATGACAGGGTTGATCATCAGCGAAGCCAAACTGCCCATGGACGAAGCCATCACCATTACCCAAGATGATGTGGACACTGAAAAGGGAAGCAGTTCTCGGTTGCGTGTGGGCGCGGCCTTGACGCGTGGTGAATTGCTGCATTTGGCTTTGATGGCCAGTGAAAACCGTGCGGCGCACGCCCTGGGACGCACTTACCCGGGCGGCATGTCTGTTTTTGTGAGCACGATGAACAGCAAAGCTTCTACTTTGGGCATGCGTGATACCCGCTATGTCGAGCCCACAGGTCTTTCCAGCCAAAACCAATCCAGTGCCAAAGATTTGGCGACCTTGGTGGGCACTGCGTACCACGATGTGACCCTGCGTGAGTTGTCAACCTCCCACAGTCACAGTGTTGAGGTGGGCAATCGCACCCTGCAATACAACACCACCAACCGTTTGGTGAAAAACCCCAACTGGGATATCGGCTTGCAAAAGACGGGCTATATCTCAGAGGCGGGACAATGTTTGGTCATGCAAGCCAGGGTCGCGGGACGAAAGTTGATCATGGTTTTCCTCGATTCGGCAGGCAAGCTCAGCCGAATTGCAGACGCCGAGCGGGTGCGTAAGTGGATTGAGACCAATCCTAGCGGCACGCTTCGTCCGCAAACCTAAATGGCCACTACCTGAAGTTCACTCAGCCAGCAGTCTTTTTGCTGGCTTTTTTTTATGGCGCGTGCTGATCTTTAAAGCCCAGTGCGTATGAAATAGCTTGGGTGGTTGCTTGAAGCTTGGGGAGCCATTCCTCGTCTAAGCGATCAGCAGGGGCCGAAATTGAGAGGCCGGCCACCAGCTTACCTTGGTCGTCATAAATTCCAGAGGCCATACACCGGACACCCAGTTCAAGCTCTTCGTTGTCTCGCGCTAGACCATATTGGCGCACTCTCGAGAGCTCGCGCTCAAGGGTAGGGAGTTGGGTGAGGCTGTTGCGAGTTTGCCCGCTCAAGCCAGTGCGCGTGGCATAGGCACGCACGCGTTGGGGTTCATCCATCGCTAAAAACAATTTACCAACCGAGGTGAGGTGCAAGGGGGCCCGCCCACCGATGGCGCGAACTACTTGCATGCCTGAGCGTTCGCTGAAGGCGCGTTCAATGTAGACAATTTCATCGCCTTGGCGCACGCTCAAGTTAACGGGTTGTTGAATGAGCTTGTGAAGTTCGCGCATGGGCTGAAGCGCGACATCACGCACGTTTAAGCGATCTTTGACAAGGTTGCCCAGTTCCAGCAAACGCATGCCAAGGCGGTAGCTGCCGGCTTCAGGGCGGTCTACAAATCGACCCACGGCCAAGTCATTCAAGATGCGATGGGTGGTGGAGGGGTGAAGCCCAGTTCGCTCGCTGATTTCTTTGAGTGATATAGGTTCTTCTCGCGAAGCGAGGACGTCAATGAGGGTGAACATGCGCTCAATGACTTGGATGTTCGGCGTGGCGGGCACAGTGTTTTTACGCATGGATTAATTTTATCATGTGAAATTAACCTGTTGCCATTGCCCTTCGATCAAGCGCTCATGGGGTTGAAAATCCGCCTTGTAGTCCATCTTGGGGCTCTCTTGAATCCAGTAACCAAGATAGACATAAGGCAATCCCAGTAATCTGGCTTGTTCGATTTGCCACATCACGTTGTAAGTGCCATAAGAAGTCTTCGGCTCAGGTTCATAAAAGGTGTAGACAGCCGACAAGCCATCGTCAAGCAGATCTACGATGGAGACCATTTTGAGTAATCCGGTTTGACCATCGCATGTGGGCTCTCTAAATTCGATCAATCTGGTGTTGACGCGACTTTGTAATAAAAACTGTCGATATTGCTCGGTGCTGTCCTCGTCCATGCCGCCCCCCGCGTGGCGAAGTGTTTGGTAACGCAAATACATGTCGTAGTGTTCAGCGGTGAACCCCAGATTCATGACGCGCACCTCTAAATGCTGGTGCCTTGCCCATGCGCGGCGTTGGCTGCGTGTGGCAGCAAAGTTATGGGCATCCACGCGCAAGGGGATGCACGCACGGCAGCTGTCGCAATAAGGTCGGTAGCTGAATAGGCCGCTGCGACGAAAGCCATCTTTGACTAAGTCAGCGTAGATCTCTTCGGTAATCAAATGACTCGGTGTCGCCACTTGTGATCGTGCAGTTTTGTCAGGTAAATAGCTACACGGGTAGGGTGCCGTGGCATAAAACTGCAAGGATTTGAAAGGTAAATCGTGGGGCGTCGTCAAAGCTGTGTCTCGCTCAATAGCAGAGTGTCCCAATGCGAGGACTCAAATTTCCAAGTACGGCGGGTGTGTTTGGCGGCTTGTCGTACCAACTTTAAAAATTCTGCGCGCGGCATTTCACGCGCACCCAAACTGGCCAGATGTTTTGTGTTTTGTTGACAGTCTATCCACTTCAAATCCTGCGACCGTGCAAAGGCGATCAACGCAGCCAGCGCGATTTTGGAGGCATCTGTCTGCTGCGCAAACATGGATTCTCCAAACAAGGTGTCGCCAATCGAGACCAAATACAAGCCACCTACCAATTGGCCCTGGACCCATGTTTCGACGCTGTGGGCAAACCCCGCTTGGTGCAAAGCCACGTAAGCCTCGATCATTTCTTCTACGATCCAAGTGCCTGCTTGGGTGCGCCGAGGTGATTGCGCGCACCGGTGAATCACCTCGGCAAAAGCGCTGTCTATTCGAATCTCACTGTCCGAGGACGCTCTGAAGGCTTGAAGTGTCTTGCGCAGCGATCGATGCAGTTTGAATTCATGGATCTGAAGCACCATCCTTGGGTCGGGTGACCACCACAACACGGGTTGCCCTTGGCTAAACCAAGGAAAGATGCCTTGTTGGTAAGCCTCGCAAAGCCTTTGTTCGCTTAAATCAAGGCCGGCTGCCACCAAACCCGCCAACTCACTCCCTCTGGGGCTGGCCGTTTCAGGTGCAGGTAGGGGCGTGCGTGGTTCTAACCAAGGGATGTTGAGTGGCTCTTGTTTCATTATTTGAAATATTTACGTAACTCAATGGGGTTAATTTTTCATAAAGAGGAATTCTTTGTGATTGATGAGGGTTGATCATGAAAAATTAAGTCTATTTTCAAGGTAGAACTCCCTACAATTCTCCCTCCAACTGTGGGTCAAGCTCACAGCAGCCTCGACAAATTTTCCGGAGCCATTTATGCAACTGATGTGGGTAGCTGGACCCACCGCCTCGGTGCGGACTGTATCTATCACGGCCCAAAAGGTATTGGTGGCTGTGTGCGCGTCTGCTTTTGTCTTGGTGAGCTTGGGGGTGTTGTTGCATTTCATTGGCTTTCGCATCGCCATTGAGATGAGCCCCAACTTGGCACGCAGCATGGGGGGCGTGACCACTGAAGCCGAGCAACAAAAAGTTGAGGCCATTTACCGCGATCGCTTGGATAAATTGCGTCAAACCATGAGCACGACAGTGCAAGAAATTCGCCAACTTGAGGCTTTGAAGAATCGCTTCATGGAAGTGGCGACGCCGACAAACTTACGGGACAAATACCTCAAAAAGGACGACGCCCGTGGCGGCCCTTGGTTGCCTCCGCGCTTTCAAAGCAACCGTTCGCGTGATTTGAACCAAGACTTTGCATCGGCCTTGGATGAGTTCAGTCAGACAGAGGCCGCGGTGAAGAATTTGACCCAAAACTGGACGACCCAATTGAGCTGGCTCCACGCGCTTCCCACCGGGATTCCCATGGGCAAGGACTTTCGGGTCACCAGCGGTTTTGGCATTCGTAACGACCCCTTTACCGGTCAATTGGCGATGCATGAGGGCTTGGATTTCGTGGCAGAAGTCGGCTCCCCGATTGTGACCACGGCGGCGGGGACGGTGACGCGTTCTGCTTGGGACGGCTCCTACGGCAACGTGATTGAGGTCAGCCATATTGAAGGTTTCACCACTCGCTACGCCCATTTGAGCAAGCGCGTGGTTGAAGAGGGGCAGAAAGTGCAACGTGGCGAAACTATTGGTTTACTGGGCAACACAGGCCGCTCAACGGGCCCGCACTTGCATTACGAGGTTTTGCGCAATGACCGCGTCCTGAATCCGACGCAGATGTTGTTACAAACTGCCGTGACCACCGCCGCTCAGTGAGCCGACGCACCACACAAAAGGCCACCCATGTTTGAAAAACTCAAAGACAAATCACTCTCGCCGTCGCAGGAGCGTTTTGACACCATCATTGGCCGCACAACCCAAATTTATGGCCGCTTGGTGCTGCTCGACAGTGTGCGCATTGATGGCAAGGTGGTGGGCAACATCGAAACTACCAAGGACAACAAAGTCACGGTTGCGATTGGTAAAACGGGTGAGGTCTCTGGCGACATCACTGCCCACCGTGTGATGGTCGCGGGTAAGGTCGAAGGTAATATTTACGCCGCTGAGCGCGTCGAATTTCACAAAGACTCCATCGTTCAGGGCGATATTTCTTATGGCTCGATCGCCGTCGAGCACGGCGCACGGCTGTTGGGCTTGGTCATTCAAAACCCCATCAGCTCTGCCGCCGCAAACAGCAACGCGGATGCCAAGAACGTCATTCGTAAAGCGCAAGAAAGCAGCACTTGACACTTGTGCGCTTCAAAAAAGCAATAAAAAAGCGCCATTGAGGCGCTTTTTTGTTGTGGGTGTTGGCGGAGCAAGAGGGATTCGAACCCTCGGTGGGCCATTAACCCACACACGCTTTCCAGGCGTGCGACTTAAACCACTCATCCATCGCTCCGAAGCAGGTGATTGTAACAGTGGGCGAGTACACTTCGCCGCAATCGTTTTTGTCTAGCCTTCAACGCTCGGAGCTCCGCATGAAATTTCGCTTCCCTATTGTCATCATCGACGAGGATTTTCGGTCTGAAAACACCTCCGGCTTGGGGATTCGTGCGCTGGCCGATGCCATTGAAGGGGAGGGCTATGAGGTGATGGGCGCCACAAGCTATGGCGACTTGAGCCAGTTCGCGCAACAACAGTCGCGTGCCAGCGCCTTTATTTTGTCGATTGACGATGAAGAGTTCACGCCCGGCCCCGACCTCGACCCTGCGGTGTTGAACTTGCGCAACTTCATCGAAGAGGTGCGCCGCAAAAATGCAGAGGTACCGATTTATGTGTATGGCGAGACCAAAACCTCCCGTCATTTGCCCAATGACATCTTGCGCGAATTGCATGGCTTTATTCACATGTTTGAAGACACGCCAGAGTTCGTGGCGCGTCACATCATCCGTGAAGCCAAAAGCTACCTCGAAGGTGTGCAGCCGCCGTTTTTCAAAGCGTTGCTGGATTACGCCGAAGACGGCTCGTATTCGTGGCATTGCCCTGGCCATTCTGGGGGGGTGGCGTTCTTGAAGAGCCCCGTGGGCCAGATGTACCACCAGTTTTACGGCGAAAAC
>JAVLFR010000072.1:0-8107 GCA_046052785.1 Limnohabitans sp.
TCGCCATTGATTTTGAGTTGCAGGGGCGACTGGCCCTCATTGGCCACCAAGGACAGCCCCCCCGTCAATGACGCTGGCCCCCCCAGCAACTCGGCTTTGAGGCCCTCGAGCTTGAAGCCTTGTTCACTGAACTGCAGCCCCCCGCGCGTGCGGCTGAGCCAAGGCGTTCCAGGCACGACTTGCAAGGTGTTGTCCGAAAAGGCCACACTGCCCTGGACTTTGGCGGCGTCCATTTTGTTCACGGGCAAGTTCAAGTTGAGTTTGAACTGCGCGTTGCCTTTGGCTTGGCTTTGGCTCAGCACGCCCCCTGTGAGCTCATTGAGCGGCGACTTGGCAATGGTGTCTATGACTTGCTGCAGCGGACCCTGCGCTTCGCCCGTCAAACGCACGACGGGATCTTCTAAATTTGGGATGTGCAGGTCTACTTTTTGCCAGGTCACATTGGGCGCACCTGCCAACTGGGTGCGGCCTTTGAAGAACAAGGCAGCGCGGTCAAACACCAACTCGCCTTGAAGCGCCGTCAAAGCGGGCCAAGCCACTGGCGCGGGTGCTTTGCCCTTGATGGGCTGGGTCGGCACATAGGCGTATTTGGCATCGGCCAGCTGCGCCACCACGCGGAACTCACCCAGCTTGGGGTCAACAAAGGGCATGTTGTGCAAGTTGCCATGCAGGCGCAGGCTGACTTGGCTGGCTTTCCCCGCGAGCACCGCGTCTCGCACATAGGCGCGCTCGTCGACGGGCAGGGTGTTGGGCAAGTAACGGTAAACCCGCGCGGCCTTGACGCGGCTCAAAGAAGCGTTCAAATCCAGCACGCCTGGCCAGCGGTGTTGGCCCTCGCCCGTCTTCCAGCTGCCACTGAATTCACCCGCCAAATCCTCGTTGGCCAAGCGGCCTTGGGTGATCTGCACCGCCCAATCCTCGCCCTTGACTTGCCAGGCCATTTGGGAAGAAGCCTCAGTCACAGCAATCTGCGGCTCGTCTAAGCCTTGGGGCAAAGTGAGGCTGCCTTGGCTGATGCTGACCTTGGCCTTGCCGCCTTTGTGTGTCAAGTCAAAGTCCACTTGCGCACCTTGCACGCCTGGCAAATTGGCCAAAGGGCTGCCCGTTTGCGGGTCGCGCAACCAGCTGAATTGCTGAACTTGACCGCGTGCGGCATAGGTCAGGGCCTGGTTGAGGTTTTGCCAGCTGGCTTGGAGTTGGTTGACTTGGCCATGAGCTTGCCCACGGGCCAGCATGGCCCGCAGCGCATCCGCCAAAGGCAGGCGCTGGCTTATTTGCGTCAACGCATTCAAGTCCAATCGATCCGCTTGGATTGAACCCGACGCCATGGCGTCGCCCGTCCACTTCACCCGCAACACCCCGCCCGGCCAATGCTCGCCCTCTTGGGTGTCAAACACCAAGTCTTGGCTGCTGATTTCGACTTGACCGTCCTGCCACTGGGCGCCGATTCGCCCATTCACCTGGCGCAAGCGCAAGGGCTGCAAATTGGCTCCCAAGCGCGCGTCAACCGCGTCGAGGGCCATGTCGGCGGTCACGCCGAAGGGCTGGCCTTTTCTCACATCGACCCACAAACGCAAAGCGCCTCGACCCTCTTGCAAGGACACGCCTTGGTCCATCGTGACCCATTGGCGCAACGTCGCCAAGTCAACATGAGGCAAGTCTGCAAACACCTCACCCGACCACAAGGAGGTGTCGCCTGCGCGCTGCCAAGGCGCCTGATGAAACTTGCCACGCACCGACAGACGATGACCCAAGGCAAGCGGCGGCGTCACATCAGCCCGCAATTCATGGCGAAACCAATGGTTTTGAAACGCCAGATCCACACCCGTTAAGTCCAAGGCGGCGGCCTCTATTTGCAACGACTGCGGGCGGGACTCGTCGCGCCAATTCACCACGCCACCTCGCACCACCAACTCAGGTTGCGAGAAAAACCAATCTGCGCCGCGGCCGTCGCCCAGCCCATAGGTGTCGAGGCCAGCGACCCAGACATGGCCCTGGGCATCGCGGCGAATTTCTAGCTCGGGCTGTTCAATGTTCAATTGCTCAAACTGGCCCAACAGCAGCGTGCGCGGCGACACCGCTGCCAAGACACGCGGCAAACGCAAGGCCTCGCGGCCCTCGCGGTCAAAGAGCTGAACCTCATTGAGCTCAAACCAAGGCACCAACCAGCCACCTTGGGCGCTGATGTGACCGATTTCAACGCGCAAGCCCAAAGCTTGTGTGGCTTGTTGTTGCAAGACCTCCCGGTACTCGCCAATTCGCGGCACAATGAAAATGTGCAGCGCGCTCCAAGCCATCAATACCGCCACCCACACCACGGCCAAGCCACCCAAAGTCCAGTTGAGCACGCGTCGCCAGGCTGATTTGTTGCTCAAATCAGCCGCTGGGCTTGGAGGGGTGGGAGTGACCGAGTCAGACAAATATTTCATGGTGCTAGCAACGTGACCCGAATTATCCCCCTCTCGCCGCCCCATGTGAGTACTTATTCACGCTTGGTCCAGCGTTTGCGCCGCCGCTATGCGAATGAGCTGCACTGGCTGCCTGCGGGTGCGCCTGATTTGGCCAAGATGCAAGCGTGTTTTGCGGCGCTGCGCCACACCCACAGCTGCGCCGATGCGCTGCGCATGCTGCGCCAACTGGTGATGGAACGCTTGGTGGTGTTGGACTGCGAACAAGCGGCCAGCCTAGAGGTCGTGACCCACGCCATGACCCAGCTGGGTGAGCTCACCCTTGACTGGGCTTTTCGCGAAGCCCAAGCCCAGCTCGATGCCAGCTTTGGCATGCCCACCACCCCCAGCGGTGAACGCGCCACGTTGTGGATCGTGGGCATGGGTAAATTTGGCGCCCGCGAGTTGAACGTGTCCAGCGACATTGACCTGATTTATGTGTACGACGCAGACGGCGAAACCGCTGGCCAAGCCGATGGTCGTGGGCGCATCAGCAACCACGACTACTTTGCCAAGGCCGTCAAATTGATCTACGGCTTGATCGGCGAGACCACCGACCACGGCTTTGTGTTTCGCATGGATTTGGCCCTGCGCCCCAACGGCAATTCGGGCCCCAGCGTGGTGTCGCGCCAAGCATTGGAAGAGTATTTTTTGGTGCAAGGGCGCGAGTGGGAACGCTTTGCTTGGCTCAAGAGCCGCGTGGTGGCGCCGTTTAGCGCCAAAGCCCATGCGCACGAGCTGCGTGACACGGTGCTGCCGTTTGTGTTTCGTCGCTACCTCGACTACAGCGTGTTTGAATCGTTGCGCGGACTGCACCAGCAAATTCGCAAACAGGCCCTGACCCAAAGCGCGGGACGCCCTGAACGTGCCAACGATGTGAAGCTGTCGCGCGGCGGTATCCGTGAAATTGAATTCACGGTGCAACTGCTGCAGGTGGTGCGGGGAGGCAACTTTCCCGAACTGCGCACACGGCCCACCTTGGCCGCCCTGCAACGTTTGAGCCAAGCCAACCTCATGCCCGCCGCCACGGCCGACGCGCTGGCCAAGGCCTATGTGTTTTTGCGCCAAGTTGAGCATCGCATCCAGTATTTGGACGACCAACAAACCCATGTCTTGCCCACCCATGATGACGACTTGAATTGGCTGGCCTTGACCATGGGCTTTGGGGACAGCTGCGATTTTCTCAGCCAGCTCGATACCCACCGCGAACGGGTGGCGCAAGAATTTGACCGCTTGCTGGGCTTGGGCAACCAAGCCGAAGACAGCGGCCAGGGTGACTGCAAAGCCTGCACGCTCAAAAACGAGTACGTCGACCTCAACGCGCTGTTACCCGACTTGAATGAGCGGCTGCGCGAACGCGTGCGGCACTGGTGCGAACAACCCCGCATCCGTGCGCTGCGCGACGACAGTGTGCAGCGCTTGCTTAAGCTGTTGCAGCGCACCAATGCGTGGATAGATGACGGGCGCATCAGCGAAGAGGCGGCTGTGCGTTGGAGCGATTGGATAGAGCCCTTGTTGCGCCGCGAAAGCTACTTGGCTTTGTTGATCGAACGCCCGCGTGTGCATGAGCAACTCCTGCGCTTGCTGGGCCTAGCACGCTGGCCCGCCAAATATTTGCAGCAGCACCCTGGTGTGATTGACGAGCTCGCCGGTGAGGCCTTGCTGGCCGAGCGCTTTGTGCCCGCCGAGTTTGAGCAAGAGCTCGAGCGCCGCTGGGTCTCTTTGCAGTCCACCGGCCAAGCCGACGAAGAAAGCTTGCTCAACTTGCTGCGCCGCGCCCACCATGCCGAGGTGTTTCGCACCTTGGCGCGTGACGTGGAAGGCCGCATCACCGTCGAGCAAGTGGCCGATGATCTGAGTGCTTTGGCCGACTCGGTCTTGAACATCACCAGCCGCTGGGTCTGGCAACACTTCAAGCAGCGCCACCGCGAAGAGCCCCAATTCGCCATCCTCGCCTACGGCAAATTGGGGGGCAAAGAGTTGGGCTACGGCAGCGACTTGGACATTGTCTTTGTGTACGAAGACGCGCACGAACGCGCAGGTGAAATCTACGCGGCCTATGTACGCAAACTCATCAACTGGCTCACGGTGAAAACGGGTGAAGGTGACTTGTATGAAATAGACACCGCGCTGCGCCCCAACGGCAATTCGGGGCTGCTGGTCTCGACCTTCGAGGCCTATGCCGATTACCAAAGCCAACGCGGTGAGAACACGGCGTGGACCTGGGAACACCAAGCCATGACGCGAGCGCGCTTTAGTTTGGGTGCCCCCGCCCTGCGCGCACGTTTTGATGCGACGCGTGCCAGCGTGATCAACGCCAAACGCGACGTGGCGGCGCTGCGCCAAGAAATTGTGGCGATGCGCGACAAGATGCGCACCGCCCACCCCGTCAAGCCCGAGTGGTTTGATGTCAAGCACAGTGCCGGCGGCATGGTGGATGTGGAATTTGCCGTGCAGTTTTTGGTGCTGGCCCATGCGTCACAACACCCTGCGCTGCTGGCCAATGTGGGCAATATCGCGCTGCTACTCAGCGCTGAGCATGTTGGCTTGTTGCCCGCGGGCGTGGGCCAAGCAGCGGGGAGCGCTTACCGCGAGTTGCGCCGCGTGCAACACCGTGCGCGACTCGATGAACAACCGACCCAAGTCCCCGTCGGTGAGCTCACCCAAGCCTGTGCGGCCATACAAGTCTTGTGGCGAACGGTGTTTGATTAGTTAGAGCTGGCGAATTTTTGTCACCAACGCCGTGGTGGAGTAGCCGTCCACAAATGGAATCGCTTGGGCGCGGCCACCATAGGCCAGCACCACTTGCGTCTCGGCCAGTTTGCGCATGTCGTAATCGCCGCCTTTGACCAGCACATCGGGGCGCAACTCGGTGATGAGCTCCAGCGGTGTGTCTTCATCAAACCAGGTCACCAAGCTCACCGACTCTAGAGCGGCCATCAAGGCAGCGCGGTCTTGCGCGTTGTTCAAGGGGCGGTCTGGGCCTTTGCCCAAGCGGCGTGCCGAGGCATCGCTGTTGAGGGCCACCACCAAGCTGCCCCCCAAACTGCGGGCTTGTGCCAAATAAGACGCGTGGCCACGGTGCAACACATCAAACACGCCGTTGGTGAACACCACGGGGCCCTGCGCACGCAAGCCGTTGACGCGCAAAACAGCATCAGGACGCGCAGAAATCTTGGCCAAAAATGCAGGCGGCAGCAGTGGGGTATCGGTCATGGTGCCACCATTCTAGGCGGCGCTCGGCGTCAACCATCAAGACGCGAGGCTTGGCAGGGTCTGGGCGTGGGCTTGTTTTTGTTGGCGCAGATGCTGGGTGACAGCGCCTGAAATAGCGTCCAGATCATGCAACACACACACACGATCAAGTGGTCGACGCCTCAGCGCAGAGGCGCTGCCACCAGCCCACACGGCCACACGGGGGGGCAAGAGCGCCTGCAACTCGGCCAAGCCATCGACCACATGGTTTGGCTTCATGTTGGCGCTGAAACTCAAAGCCACCACATCCACCTGGTGGGCCGCCGCGGCTTGTGCAATGTCGCGCACAGGGGTTTGGGTGCCTAGGCTGACGCATCGACAACCCTGCAACGTCAACAAACTTTCGACCATCAACAAGCCCAAGCCATGGGCTTCTTGCGGAAAAGTGGTGAGCAACACTTTGGGGGCGCCGCTTGGCGCCACTTGGGGAATAGCCGCCATCGCTTGGCGCATCACGACGCTCAGACATTCGGTAAACAGATGCTCTTGGTGAACCGCCAAATCGCCCTGGGCCCAAGCCTCGCCGACCCAATAAGTCATCGGTGCCGCCACCTCCGTGACAAACCGCTGCAAGCCGACTTTTGACAAGGCCTGATGCCAGGCCAAACGAAGGCCCTCGACGTCTTGCGCTTGCAACAAGCTCAAATAAACCTGCAGATGGGCGGGCATCTGCGATGCAGGTGTCTCATGGGTGGCGTGAGGTTGCGCCTCGCCTCGGCCCAGTTGGTGCAGCACCTCAAGGGGTTGGGCCACGATGCGCCCTGGGCGGTGCCCTTGGTCCATCAAGCGTTTGATGACGCGCAGTTTTTCGACCTGCGCCAGCGGATAGCTGCGTTCGTCATGGGCATCTCTGCCAGGCATGGGAAAGCCATAGCGGCGCTCCCACACACGCAAGGTGTCTTTGCCAATGCCGGCGTCGCGCTCGACAGCGGCAATCGAAAATGTCATTGGTGTGCTGAGTTCAGGTGAATTCATCCGTCAAAATCCCAGTACTGGCGATGGAAAATGTCCTCGTCCAAGACAATGCCTTCATATTAAGCCATGATGGCCCTCATCCTAGAAGGGGTTTCCCGTGATGTACCGTTTTGTTGTGTTTGCCCTTGTGCTGTTTGGGGGACTTCGCGCCGCGCACAGCGCCAGCGAGAGCGCCCTGTCGAGTGAGGCAGCCTGCCCGCGCTTGCTGCAGCACACGGTGGCCCGATTGCAAGATGAAAAACCTCAAAATCTTTGCCAATATGCGGGGCGCGTGGTGGTGGTGGTCAACACGGCGAGCTTTTGTGGCTTCACCTCGCAGTACAAGGGGCTCGAAGCCTTGTCCGCCAAATACAAAGACCGTGGCTTGGTGGTGCTGGGCTTTCCGAGCAACGACTTTTCACAAGAGCCCGACAGCAACGCCAAGATTGCCGATTTTTGCGACAGCACTTTTGGTGTGAAGTTCCCGATGTTTGTCAAAACCACCGTGCGTGGGGCAGACGCTTCGCCCTTGTTCAAACAACTGAGCCAACAAACCGGCGCGCCCCCGAAGTGGAATTTTTACAAATACATCATCAGCCGCGATGGCAAAGAGGTCAAAAGCTTCAGCAGCATGACGGGTCCGCAAGACAAAAGCTTTGTGCAAGAGATTGAAAAACAGCTGGCAGAAAAACAGGCGCCGACTAAAGGCATCGTCCAATGAAGCCTCGCATTGCCATCGTTGGCTCGGGCATATCGGGCCTGTCTGCCGCCCACCATTTGCAAGGCCATGCCGACATCAGCCTGTTTGAAGCGGGCGACTATTTTGGCGGTCACACCCACACCGTGGACGTGACCTTGCCCACCGCCAACGGCCTGCAAACCCACGGCGTGGACACGGGGTTTTTGGTTTACAACGAGCGCACCTATCCAGGGCTGATTGCTTTGTTTGAAGCGTTACAGGTGACCACCGCCAAATCGGATATGTCGTTTTCGGTGCAAGTGCCCTACCCCAACGGCAAAGGGGCCCTCGAGTGGAACGGGGCCAACCTCAACACCGTGTTTGCCCAACGCAGCAACTTGTTCAAACCCAGCTTCTTGCGCATGCTGCGCGATGTGGTGCGATTCAACACACTCGCCACCGAGCTGGCCGAGCGCAACCAAGACCATGAGCTGGCGCAACCTTTGAGCGGCTTTTTGGTGTCGCACCAATTCAGCGAGGCCTTTCGCGATTGGTATTTGCTGCCGATGCTCGGTTGCATCTGGAGCTGCCCAACCGATCAGATGCTCAAGTTCCCGGTGGCCACCATGGTTCGGTTTTGCCACAACCACGGCCTGATTCAAGTCAATAACCGTCCGCAGTGGTTCACGGTGGCGGGCGGCGCGCGCCACTATGTCGACAAAATTGTGGCGGGCAGTTCAGACACACGCCTCAACACCCCCGTGCTGCGCAT
>JAVLFR010000073.1:0-3429 GCA_046052785.1 Limnohabitans sp.
TACACCTATTAAGTCGTCGGCAGCGTCAGATGTGTATAAGAGACAGGGCCTGGCCTATACCGCGGGTGTGGTGTTGAGCTTTTTAGCGCTGGGCGCTGGTGTGCTGGCCTTGCGAGCGGCAGGGGAACAACTGGGCTGGGGCTTTCAGCTGCAGTCACCGGCCGTGGTGAGTGTGCTGGCCGCCTTCTTCACCCTCATTGCGCTCAACTTGTTGGGACTGTTCGAGCTCGGTCAAATTTTGCCCTCCCGCGTCGCCAGCTTCCAATACAAGCACCCCGTCATGGACGCTGCGTTGTCAGGCGTGCTGGCTGTGGCCGTGGCCTCGCCCTGCACCGCGCCATTTATGGGCGCGTCGTTGGGGCTCGCCTTCACTTTACCCACAGGGCAAGCGCTGAGCATTTTTGTGGCCATGGGCCTGGGCTTGGCAGCCCCTTATTTAGCGGCCAGTTTTGTCCCAGCGGTGGCGCGCTTGTTGCCGCAGCCCGGTTCTTGGATGGTCACTTTGCGTCAACTCTTAGCCTTCCCCATGTTCGCCACCGTGGTGTGGCTGTTGTGGGTGCTGGGCCAGCAAACCAGCACGGATACAACCATGCTGGCGCTGGGTGGTTTGTTGCTGCTGGCATTCTTCATGTGGGCCCTCAAACTACGCACCCCCGTCGGACGCAGCCTGGCCTGGCTCATTGCAGCCGCTTTGGGCTGGGGGGCAATCACCTTGGCGGAAGCACTCGATGCGCCCACCGCATCCGCACCCCAAACTACCCCCTCATCCCAGAACGCCTTGGCGAACGCCAGCCCCGTTTGGCAGCCTTGGTCCCAAGACGCTGTGGCGCAGAGCTTGGCCCAAGGCCGCCCTGTGTTTGTGGACTTCACCGCCGCCTGGTGCGTGACCTGCCAAATCAACAAAAAAACCACGCTTTCGCACCGCGAGGTGGTGGCTGACTTTGCGGCTCGCCAAGTCACCCTCTTGCGTGCCGACTGGACGCGGCGCGACCCCGCCATCACTGCGGCCATCACCGCCTTGGGTCGCAGCGGCGTGCCCGTCTATGTGCTCTATGCCCCTGGCCAAGCGCCTCAGGTACTGTCTGAATTGTTGAGCGTCAGCGCCATGCGTGAAGCGCTCGCCACCCTACCCGCCAACAAGCCATGATCCAAACCGCCATTCGACAAAGCTTGGCCCACTGCCAAACCATCGCCGTGGTGGGTCTCTCACCCAAGCCGCACCGCGACAGCTTTCGCGTGGCCCAATACATGCAAAAACAGGGCTTTCGCATCGTGCCCATCAACCCCCTTGCCCACGAGGTGTTAGGCGAGACAGCCTATGCCTCACTCACCCAAGCCGCGCAGCACGTGCGCATCGACATGGTGAATTGTTTTCGTAATTCCGAGGACATCCCGCCCATCGCCACAGAGGCCATCGCCATTGGCGCCAAGTCGCTGTGGCTGCAACTCGGCGTGGTCCATGCCGCCGCCGCCCAGCAAGCCACGGATGCAGGCTTGATGGTGGTGCAAAACCTTTGCTTGATGGTGGCCCACCGTGAACTGAACTGAGCCCGTCCTAGGCGACAATATTGCTATGTTTGCACCTATTCAAAACGACACCTTTTTACGCGCTTGCCTGCGTCAAGCCACCGACCACACCCCAGTTTGGCTCATGCGTCAAGCTGGGCGCTACTTGCCCGAGTACTGCGCCACACGCGCCAAGGCAGGCAGTTTCATGGGTTTGGCCACCAACACCGACTTCGCCACCGAAGTCACCTTGCAACCGCTCGAACGCTACCCGCTCGACGCCGCGATTTTGTTCAGCGACATCTTGACCGTGCCCGACGCCATGGGTTTGGGCTTGTCGTTTGCGCAAGGCGAAGGCCCCAAGTTTGCCAAGAACGTACGCAACGAAGCCGCCGTGGCCGAATTGGCCGTCCCCGACATGGCCAAGCTGCGCTATGTGTTTGATGCCGTGACATCGATTCGCAAAGCTCTCAATGGTCGCGTGCCCTTGATTGGTTTTTCGGGCAGCCCTTGGACTTTGGCTTGCTACATGGTCGAAGGCGCTGGATCAGACGACTACCGCCATGTCAAAAGCCTGATGTACAGCCGCCCCGACTTGATGCACCGCATCTTAGAAATCAACGCCGACGCCGTGGCGTTGTACCTCAACACCCAAATCGACGCTGGGGCCCAAGCCGTGATGATTTTTGACAGCTGGGGCGGCGTGCTAGCCGACGGCATGTTCCAACAATTCAGCCTGGCCTACACCCACCGCGTATTGGCTCAACTCAAACGCTCACACGAGGGCGCGGTGATTCCCCGATTGGTCTTTACCAAAGGCGGCGGCCTGTGGCTGCCCGAAATGGCCGACCTCGACTGCGACGTGCTGGGCGTCGACTGGACGGTCAACCTGGCCACGGCCCGCGCCGAAGTGGGTGGCCCAGTGGGCGGCCCAGGCAAAGCGCTGCAAGGCAACTTAGACCCCAACGCGCTGTTCGCACCGCCCGACGCCATTGCCGCTGAAGCCCGCCGCGTGCTCGACGCATTTGGCAAGCCTCACACCGACACCACCACCACCGGCCCCACCCACATCTTTAATTTGGGCCACGGCATCAGCCAATTCACCCCACCTGAGAGCGTGGGCGTGTTGGTAGAGACCGTGCACCAGCACTCACGTGACCTGAGAAAACCTTGAAAACAAGGGAAATTGCGTGTCAAGTCGCCAAAAGTCTTACTTGATCTGGCGACTTATGCACAAAAAAGAGGATGAATGGCTTGGACATTAATTTTTCTTTTTTCCTTCATCAAATCCTTTTATTTCGCATAAGTCATTGATTTATATAGGCTTCTCAGGTTGCTTTTTTTTAAGGCAATCTGTCTCAAGCCTTGATTCATGCGCTCTTTGAAGCACTCAAGCGTAGATATCAACAAAGTTATCCACAAAATTCTTGCACTTCTCACGAACCCTATTGAAATCAAGGACTTAAGGCCTTTTCTCCCAAAATACCTGAGCAAACCACCCCAACTCACCGCTTGACATGTCGCACACAATTTCAGTGATGGTTCACACCCCCGCGCACAGCGGAATCGGTGGCGCCCTCACGTATGAAAGCGACACGCCGCTGGTGCCTGGCACCTTGGTGCGGGTGCCCTTGGGCAGCCGAGAGCTATTGGGGGTTGTGTGGGACGAGGCCACGCCACCTCTCGACACAGACGATACCCAGGTGCCTCTGCAACTGCGCGCCATTGCCAGCGTGCTCGACGGCCTCACGCCCCTCAGTGCCCACTGGCGCCAGTTGGTGCAGTTTGCAGCCAGCTATTACCAGCGCAGCCCGGGCGAAGTGGCCTTGGCGGCCTTGCCCAGCCAATTGCGCGACCTCAGCACCGAGCAATGGGCGCGCCGCCTTAAACGCAAGCCCAAACCCGTGACCCACGACAACGGGC
>JAVLFR010000074.1:0-8262 GCA_046052785.1 Limnohabitans sp.
GCAACTCTCGCGCCAATGGGCCGCCGCACAGCGCAAGGCTGTGCCCGAATGCTGCACCGACAAGCTGCCCGAGGTCACTGCTTCATCGGGACTGCTGTGTGTGCTGGCAGTCACCATATCCACCTGCTCTGGCGAGAGTCGCAACTCTTGCGCCACGATGCGCCTGAGTGCGTGCGAAATACCTTGCCCCAAATCGACTTTGCCAGTCAAGGCTTGAACACGGCCTTGTGCACCCAGCTTGAGCCAGTGGGCGAGCAAGGGATGGGTGTTGAGCGATTCGAGCGTCATACGGCCGAGAGCTGGGTGGCCGCTTTTTCGATGGCACGTATCACGCGGTTGTGCGCGGCACATCGGCACAAGTGGGCGTCGAGCATTTGCACAAGGGTTTGGCGCGAGGGCTGGGGCTCACGGGCGAGCAAGGCCGCGGCAGACATCAACATGCCGCTGGTGCAAAACCCGCATTGCATGGCTTGTTCTTCAATGAAGGCGGTTTGCAAGGCATGCGGTGCATCGCGAGAGCCCAGCCCTTCAACCGTGGTCACCTGTTTGCCTTCAAGCGACCACAGGGGCGTATCACAGGAAGACACGGCATGGCCATCGACGATGACGCGGCATGCACCACATTCGCCTTGGGCGCAACCCATGCGCGTGGCTTTGAGGTGGAGGGTGTTGCGCAGCACATCGAGCAAGGTTTGCCCAGACTGTGCAGGCAACGATACCGCGCGTCCATTGACGTGAAACGCCACCACTGACTGGCTCATGGCTCAGTCCGCTTTAGCGCCTGAGACCTTGACAATATTGGCCCACTTGGCAATGTCGGCATTGAGGTACTGCTCAAACTCGGCCACCGTCATGGACATGGGGACAGCCCCTTGTTTGGCCCAAGCGGCTTTGACGTCGGGGTTGTTCACAATTTTGCGTATTTCGACATTCAATTTGTTCACAATATCAGCCGGTGTCCCTTTGGGCGCCATGAAACCCAACCAAATGGTGGCTTCATATTTGGGCACAGTTTCGGCCACCGTGGGCACATCGGGCAAGTTGGCTGAGCGTGTCAAGCCAGTGGCACCCAGCATGCGAACTTGACCGTTGCGCGCAAATTCAGCCATGGTGGTTTCTGCGTCGAACATCACGTCCACCTGTCCGCCCACGATGTCGGTGCGTGCGCCTGAGCTGCCTTTGTAGGGCACGTGCGTCATGTCCACACCCGCCATGTGCTTGAACAATTCACCGGCCATGTGATAAGGCGTGCCGTTGCCAGATGAAGCGAAGTTGAGCTTGCCTGGTTTGGACTTGGCCAAGGCGACGAGTTCGCTCACGTTCTTCACAGGCACCGAAGGGTGCACCACCAGCAACAAGTTGGAATAGTTCACGGGGGCAATGCCCACAAAGTCTTTCATCAAAGCAAAAGGCTTTTTGGGAATGAGTGACTCGTTCACCGTTTGGGTGTTCGACATCATCAACAAGGTGTAGCCATCGGCGGGTGACTTGGCGGCAAAGTCGGTTCCGATGATGGAGCCTGCACCTGGCTTGTTGTCGATCACAAAAGATTGCTTGAGCTCGTCGCCCAAGCGTTGGGCCATGAAGCGGGCGTAGTTGTCAGCAGGGCCACCAGCGGCAAACGGCACCACAATTTTCACGGGGCGGTTGGGGTAGCTTTGCGCGTGTGCCAGGCCCGAGGCCATGGCGAAGGTCAGGGTCAACAGTTGAAGGGTACGGGGAAGGCTGATCATCTCTAGTCTCCTGAATGGGTGGTTTGTCGGGTGAGGCGAATACTGGATTGCTTTTTTAAATGAATCGGTTTTCGATGCTGCCCACGCCGTCAATTTCAACGCGGATCACATCGCCTTTGGCGATGTAGCGGGGCGGTTTCAAGCCCATGCCCACGCCAGCCGGTGTGCCTGTGGCAATGATGTCGCCTGGGTAGAGCGTGATGCCACGTGAAATGGTTTCGATCAGGGTCGGGATGTCAAAAATCATGTTTTCGGTGGGGCCGTCTTGGCGCAGTTCGCCATTGACCCAGCAGCGCACGCGTGTGTTGCGGCCATCCACTTCGTCAGCGGTGACGAGCCAAGGACCCATCGGGCAAAAGGTGTCGAAAGACTTGCCCATGTCCCATTGCTGGTGACGCATTTGCACATCGCGGGCGGTCACATCATTGACCACGGTGTAGCCAAAGACATGGCTCATGGCTTCCGCTTGACTGATGTTTTTGCCGCCTTTGCCAATGACCACGGCGAGTTCGGCTTCGTAATCAATTTGGTCGGAGACGGCGGCGCCTGGCAAATGCACATCGGCCGTTGGACCCACCACGCACTCGGGCACTTTGGTGAAAACGATGGGCCAAGCTTGGGTGTCGGTGTTGCTGTCTTTGAAGACCGAGGCTTGCAGCTCTTTGGCATGCGCATGGTAGTTGCGGCCCACGCACCAGACGTTGCGGCGTGGCACAGGCAAGGGGGCTTCGAGGTGGACATGCGAGATGTCGTGGGGCGTCCCCACCAACTCGGGCAAAGGGTGACCCGCGACAAGTGCCTCGATGATGGGTTGCGCACCGTGATGCGCTTGGTCTTGGGTGAGTGCAAAGGCGGTGACGTGGTGACCGTCAGCAGACACTTGGCCCACATGGCGTTGTCCGTTGAGCTGAAAAGTAGCGATGCGCAAAGTGTTCTCCTGAGATGAATGATTGGTTTGTCTAAGACCAATCAAGCAGATCATACGGAGCACGTGCGCACAGGAGAGACACCCAAGAGACAAAGGGTGATGAATTAGAAAGCATCTGTGTTGGAGAGGTGCAACGCCTCCCAGACCCGATAGGCGGCGTAGGCATCGTTGGCGGCATAGATGAGCTGTGATTCGGTGAGATGCAGGTTGGCCCAGTTGCTGGTGGCGGCCTTTTTAGACTTGAGGAAGCGCTGGTTAAACAGCACCGCCACTGCGCCTTTGACGCCCATTTCTTTGCGGTAGCCCTGCGCTTTGAAAATGGTGTTGAGCTCCAAAATGTCCGCAGGCTCCACCCCAAACTTATGCAGGATGCGCTTGCGGTCATCGCCTAAACCAAAGCCTGCTTTGGTGATCCCCGCGTGAGCCAACAAGTCGGCGGCCACCGCACGGCAATCGGGATGGTGCAACTGAAATACCCATGCCCGTTCGCCCGTGGCGAGCTGCAACACATGCGGTCCGTCAGACGCTTCGCCCACTTTGAACGTGGGTTTCGATTCGGTGTCAAAGCCCCAAGCGCGAGAGGCCATCAGGGCCTCGCGGGCGAGTTGGGCTTGTGGGCCCGTGTTGACGAGGGTGATGCGGTCTAGGCCTAAACGCGCAAATGGCGGCAGCAGGGCGATGGCTTCTTTGTCGGGGGTCTCGAGGCGTTGTGTCATGGGTGGCGCTTAGGCGGTCAACGCTTGTTGGATTTGTAGGCGGTTTTCTTGTTTTTCTCAATCGCCTCTTTGCGCACGGCACGCTCAGCGTCTGCAAGTTTTCCTTCGGCGAGCCACGCTGCAAATTCATCGGGTGTTTCAAGTGTCACGCGGCCTAGCGCAGCGGTGCGAAAGTCGTGAATCACGATGTGGGCCGCTTTGGTGAGGTTGATGCGCCCACCGCTTTGCACCGCGCCGCGTTGGCGACCAATGGCTTCGAGCATGTCCTCGTCCGTGTGGCTCGGGACGTCATCAATTTTGTAGCGCGCATGCAGCACCTGGGGGTAGGTGGGGATGAGGTAATGGAGTAACGCCAGCGCCACGGTTTCCTCGTCAAACGCGTTCACGCCAATCGCGCCGCTGGCGGCAAGGTTAAAGCCGCTTTGCTCGACGATGATGCGCGGCCACAGCACGCCAGGTGTGTCGTACAAATAAAAATCATCGGCCAGCGCAATGCGCTGTTCGGTTTTGGTGACACCCGCCTCGTCGCCCGTTTTGGCTGATCGCTTGCCTTTGAGGGTGTTGATGAGGGTAGATTTGCCCACGTTGGGGATGCCACAAATGAGCACGCGCATGGGCTTGGCCATGCCGCCACGCAGGGGGGCGAGTTGCTGGCAAGCGTCGATCAGTGCTTTGGCGGGCGAGGTCATGCTGGTGTCTAAGCCAAGGGCACGCACGCCGGGCAAGGCGTTGTAGTGGGTCAGCCACATCGCGGTGCGTGCGGGGTCGGCCAAGTCTTGTTTACTCAGGATCTTCAGAGCAGGCTTGCCCTTGATCAACTCGGCCAACATCGGGTTGGCGCTCGAGCCAGGTAAACGGGCGTCGAGCATTTCGATGACCACATCAATTTCTTTGATGCGCTCCCCAATCGCCTTGCGCGTGAGGTGCATGTGTCCGGGGAACCATTGAATCGCCATAGCCTGAATTGTCGTTCACGCGCCGCGGGTGGCGGTTTGCAATTGCAAATGCACTGCGTTGTTCAAATTGACAGGCAATTGCTGCTTGGCTTGGAGGTAGTGCTCGGTGAACACCTCAAAGTAAGCTTGGAGTGCCTCAGCGGCTTGCGGCTCGTTGGCCAGGTGCAGACAGAGTGCCCCCACTTCAGCGGTGCACAAGTGCGCTGCACTTTGGGCGCGTCGCAGTTGGTAGCGCGACAGTTGTTCGGGTTGCAGGCTGAGCACGGGGAAGTTTTGCAGGTAGGGGCTTTTGCGAAACATCTTGCGCGCTTCGTCCCAGGTGCCATCGAGCAGGATGAACAACGGGCGCTTCTGTGTGTCATGCGCAATGTCATGCACCACGCGTGCGTCATCTGCAAATTCACGCGGAAACACCACATAGGGCTGCCACTGGGGATCGCTCAACAGGGTCAGCAGCTCGGGGGCCACCTCGGTGCGAGCCCAGCCATAAGCAAAGGTGTCGGCCACCACATCGGCAATCAACCAGCCCGTGTTGCTGGGCTTGAGCGGTTCGATGTCGGCCATGAGCAAGCACATGCCAGCGTTTGTGGGCATCTCAGGGCGTAGGCCACAGATGCAATGGCTGGGTACCAAGCGGCAGCCTGGGCAGCGCTCGTCTTTGGGGCCACCACGGGCGAGAAAAGGTTTGACGCTGCGGGCCAGGCGGATCGTGCGCAGCCGCGCTACAGCATGGGGCAAATAGACTGGCAAGGCTTAGTCGGCCACGTTGCACTCTCGCCTGAGCAAAGACAGCGCATCGTGCAGCTTGGGGTCGTGGTCGCTCTTGAGGGTGTCCATGGACTCGTCGATGAACGCCTCCCACATATGGATGTAATCGGTTTGATGTTCAGCGGGTGCATTGGCTTGAATGAACGCAGTGGCCAGTTCGGGCTGCACGCCTGATTTGCGAATTTTGCGAATCAGGGTGGCCGCGGTTTTTTCAGTCAGCAGCGTTTTACCTTTACTGCCTGTTGCAATGCACAAGAACAACGTGAGCAACGAACTGTCGTCGCTGTGGTCGCCCGTGGCTTGGGTCCAAGCTGCAGAGGTTTGGCGGTCATGGTGATCCACCTCAGACAAGCCGTCTTCTATCCAAAAATAGCGACCGACAAAAGTCGGTGTTTGGTTGAACAGTTTTTGCGCGGTGAGCTGGCTGTCCAAGATCTTGGGTAAATCAGCTTCCACGCTTTGACGCACCAGTTCAACCGCTGTTTTGAATTCGGCAGGCAAGTCTTTGGGAACGGCCAAGTTGATGACTTTTTTGGCGCTGGGCTTGCGCAATCGGGCGATGATTTTTTGAAACCCCACCCAGTCAGGCATGTCGGGTTGCTGGGTGACTGCGGCCAGGAGTGCAGTGCGGATCACCGCTTCAGCGTCGCTGCCCGCATCTTCCAAATCGTCGGCGTGCAGTCCGAGTCGATCGGCCATCCAAATGGCAGCCTCAATGACATGGGCGACTTGTTGGCGCTTGGCCAATTCGGCTTGGTACTCGGCCAAATTGCACAGCGACCACTTGGCCAATTGGGGAATGTGCTTGTCACTGAAAGTGCCATGCTCATTCATACCAAAGTGGGTGTTTTGCGGCATGACGATCAGGGCTTTGAGCATGTCTGATGCCGCTTTAGAGCGTGACATGAAGGAATGCTCGCGCAAGTGTTCAGCCGCTTGACGCAAATCACCGCCGCTTTGAATTTGCAGCGTGAGGCTGACCAGGTTGACGATACGGTCCTTGGCTTTTTCGAGTTCGGGGCGCAAAAACTCGCTGCCAAAGTAACGCGCAATTTGCACCATGCCTTTGGGCGCATCGGTTTGGATGGCGTCGAGCTGGGCTGAGTCCAACACGCCGTGTTGCACCCCGTAGACCAGCGCCTTTTCAAAGAAAGGGCGATCGTCAAAAAGAGCAACGGATTGCGTCATGGGGGTCGGCTGGCTTAGATGGCAGATTCTTCGTCAGAGTCGCGGGCCGCAGGTGTGGCCTGGCCGCGGTCGGTGGCGCTGGTTTCGACCTTGCCATCGTCTTCTTCTTCATCGTCTTGGGACAGGCCTGCATCGTGGGCGCGGGCTTTGGCCCGCAGCACCAGCAGCATTTCGATGAAGAGGTCTGGAATTTTGTGACGCAAGATCCAAGCGAGTTGCATCCAATCTTGGTCGGCCACTTCGTCTTCTTCGACGCGAGGCTTGACATAGGCTGAGCCGAGCAGGGCGCTTTCAGACAGCATGTCGCCGTCGTCTTCTAGGGTGTCAAAGGTGCCCGTTCGTGCAAAGGCTTCGATGCGGCTCCACTTGTCACTGAAGTAGTCAGCCAGTGCTTCGGCCCCACCCTCCAAGTCGCCAATGGCGGTGAGGAATTCCACCGTGTCTGCATCGTCGCGAAACAAAATGGAATTCATCATGCCGCGCAGGTGCGTGCGGGTGAGGTCTTTGTATTGTTTTTCAATCACCACGGCACGGGCGAATTGCTCGGGCGTGATGAGCAGGTTGATGACCGATTCTTTCGACGTGTCGTACTCACGGATGACAGCCAAGATATCTTTGGGCGGCAGTTGCGCCAGCACCACCATCAGGGCTTGGTCGCCCTCAGCATCGGCCAAGGCCACCAGCGCAGATTCTGCGCCCGTGATGTCGCCTGCGGCGATGAGGCTTTGCGTTTTGGCAATCAGCGCGATGGCGTTGGTTTTGTCTGTCATGACGGTTCCTTATTCTTTGCTGTCAAAGCCTTGTTCCACCATCCACGCGTTGCCTGCTTCTTCGCGCTCGCGGGCTTCGCGCTCTTCGTCTTGCGCGTGGGGGTCGCCGCGCTCCACATTCTCCACATCTTCATCTGCATCGGCGTTGCCCGACGCTGCGCTCGCACGCATCGGCGTGCCGTGCATGAATTCCAGCGCAGCCGCCACACTCATGAACCAAGCGCCCACGGGTTCCGCCAAGATGTCGTCCACGATGGGTTGCGCCCAAGGGGCAATGCGCAGACCTTCAGACAAAGCCTCCCAGCTCAGCAAATCATCCGCATCGCGCGTGATGAAGTGGGCCATCAACTCGGGTTCATGGAACTCAAAGGCTTGGTGCAGCACCACGGCGACCATCTCGGGGTTGAGGTCCATCATCTGCAACAAAAACGCCAGCTCTTGGCGTTTCTCGGCCAAGCGTTTGTCCAGGATGTATTGCCCTTCGGAGTCGGAGTTGAGGTCGTCTAGCTCGGCTTGGTAGGCCGATCGCAGCTCTTGAAAAAATGGAGAAATACGCATGGGTTGTTTAGGGCTTGAGGTTTACGAACGGTTCAGCACTTGTTGAAAATAGCTTTGCCAAATGTCGTGCGCTGTTTGTGCGGGGTCGTCCAGCAAATTGCGGCGGCGGTTGTCGTCGTAAGCTTGGCGTTTGTCGGCGTCTGACAGCACGTCGTAGGCTTCTTGCACTTGACGAAAACGCGCAGGCGCATCGGGGTCGCTGTTGCGGTCGGGGTGAAACTGCGAGGCTTTTTGGCGAAACGCACGCTTGATGTCTGCCAGCGTGGCATCGCTCTTGAGGCCCAGGTCAGCGTAATGTTCAGACACGAGGAACTCGGCTTGACTCAGAGCGGTTGCTTGAGGCGAATTTCTTCCACCTTGACGGGGCCCATGGGCACCGTTTTGGCACTGGACATCTCGCGTTTGAACCCCGCCAACTCATGAAAGCGCAGGGCGCGATCGTTGGCCAGCGGCACCCAGATGGACACATGGGTGCAGCCTTCTTCCTGGAGGCCTTCGCGGGCGGCGTCCCACAACGCCAGGCCCACGCCTTGGCCCCAGTGGCTGGTATCCACATAGATGTCCCAAATTTCGCCCATCGTGTTGGGCGTGCCAGCGTCGCGGGAGCGGTCATAGCCCTGTCTCTTATACACATCTGACGCTGCC
>JAVLFR010000075.1:0-1584 GCA_046052785.1 Limnohabitans sp.
GTAAATGTGACAATCGTGACGGTTTTATTTCACAGGTTTGCTAGCCTGGGTCTTGGCTGGCCGTGGGTTGGTGCAACCGGAGGGGCAGCGCAATGACCTCTGGCCCCCAAAGGTTGCCGAGGATTTTTAGAATAACCGATGCGTTTATTTATCAATGCTCTAGGTTTTCAAGTCGCTTGGTGGGCCTGCATTGCGGGGGTCGGCCAGGGCCTTGAGATAGCGGCGCTCATTTTTTGCCTCGTGCTTGCAGGCTTGCATCTGTGTTTTGCGAACCAACCTCGTCGAGAAATGAGGCTTGCGGCACTCGCACTGGCCCTTGGCGTGTTGACCGATACCCTTGTGCAGATGCTGGATGTCATTAGCTTTTACGGCTGGACACTGGGCCCCTTGAGTCCATTTTGGCTGTGGATGCTTTGGGTCATGTTCGCCCTGACCTTGAACACCTCCCTCGCCTTTTTAAAAACCCAACCTTTGTGGATCTCGGCCCTAGCAGGCCTGGTGTTTGGCCCTATCACCTACTATGCAGGGGCCAAGCTTGGCGCAGCGGCCTTTGACGGATCCTTCTACCATTTTGGTGCCCTGGCACTGGCATGGGCGCTGGCGATGCCAGCGCTGATCTATCTGGCGAAGACCCCATCCACTTTGCAACAAGGAGCCCCATGATGAACCGACGATTACTTTTACTCAGTGGCATGGCGAGCACCGCCGTGTTAGCCAACCTCAGTGGTTGTGCCAGCCCAACGGTGGATGACTACGCCTCACAAAAGCCCGTGCTGGACTTGCGCACGTATTTCAACGGCATGGTGGACGCATGGGGCGTCTTCACTGATCGCAACGGCAAAGTGGTCAAACGCTTCACCGTCGAGATGACATGCCAATGGCAAAACGACCAAGGCATCTTGGACGAAGACTTTGTTTACTCAGATGGCACGCGAGAAAAGCGCATCTGGAAACTCACCGACAAGGGCAATGGCGCCTATGTCGGCACAGCCGGCGATGTGGTGGGTGTGGCCGAAGGACAAACCAAAGGCAATGCCTTTAACTGGCGCTACACGCTTGCGCTCCCCGTGGATGGCACCGTGCTCAACGTGCAAATGGATGATTGGATGTATTTGATGAATGACCGCGTGATGCTCAACAAAGCGCGCATGACCAAGTTGGGCGTTCACTTAGGTGATGTCACCCTGTCGTTCGCACGCAGGACATGAACGCCATGCGACTCATCCCCTTCCTACTTGGTGCTGTATGTTGGCTAACCTCGGTATCGGTTCTTGCCAGCGACTTGTCCGTCAAACTTCAATCGGCAAATTACGTGCTACTGATGCGCCACGCCTTGGCCCCTGGCATTGGTGACCCCGCCCGCTACACCCTGGAAGATTGCAAAACACAACGCAACCTCAATGACGAAGGTCGGCAACAAGCACGGGTGATCGGGCAATGGCTGAAGCAGCAAGGCGTTCAATCCGCCGATGTGCAATCGAGCGCGTGGTGCAGATGTAAAGACACGGCTGAACTTTTGAACTTTCAAGGCTTCACCGTCGAGCCCGCTTTGGGATCATTTTTTGATGACATGCAAAAAGCCCA
>JAVLFR010000076.1:0-1696 GCA_046052785.1 Limnohabitans sp.
GCACGGTGCGCTATGTGGACTCCTCGCTTGAACGCATCGAAGTGCACGTGGCGGGGCTTAATCCAAGCCGTCACACAATCACCGTCAATGGTCGCCCCTTGCCTTTGCAACCCACGGGCACGGTAGGCGAATATGTGGCCGGTGTGCGTTACCGCGCATGGGCGCCATCTTCCGCCTTACACCCCACCATCGGCGTCCATGTCCCGCTGACCTTTGACATAGTGGACACGTGGATGAAGCGATCGGTGGGGGGTTGCCAGTACCACGTGGCACACCCAGGCGGTCGCAATTACGACAGTTTTCCCGTCAACGCCTATGAAGCCGAAAGTCGCCGTTTGTCGCGCTTCTTCCCTTTGGCCCACACGCCGGGCCAATTGGAGTTGCCGCCAGCGACCGTGGGGGTCCCTGCCAGCAAGGAGTTCCCCTTCACGTTGGATTTGCGACGCGACTAAAACATGGCTGACCTCAATGCCAATGAGACAATGCAGCCACTGTGAATAAGCCAACCTCATCTCCCTCTGGTTCTGTTGCTTCAACACGTTTGCTTGACGTGATGAAGGACCTCGCCCCTACTGCCGACAGCGGGCATTTTGACGAGTTACAAGGCAAGTGTTCGCTGACCTCTGAGGCATCAACGCCAACGCAGTCTCAAAGCCAAGGCTCTGCCACCCAAGGTTTAAAAACCATGGCACCGCTGGCCCCCATGTCTGGCATATCCGCTCTTGCGTCGATGCGGCCAAGGGCCAAAACCCAAGCAACGCCTGCACGCGATAACAAAGCCGATTTATGTCCCGCATGGCACACCTTTTTTGACCAACTTGGCAACACCGGCCTAGACGATCTCGACCGGCGCACCCAAACTCTGGCTCGCCAAGTGCGCGACAACGGCATCACCTACAACGTCTACGCCAGCCAAGGGGGCCCACAGCGGCCTTGGGCCTTGGACCTGTTTCCGCTCATCCTCACCCCCGAGAGCTGGCAACAAATTGAAGAAGGCGTGAAGCAGCGAGCTCGTTTGCTGGAGCGCGTGATGGCCGATGTGTATGGCCCTCAGCAACTCATTCGCGAAGCCATGATTCCCCCCGCTTTGGTGCAAGGCCACCCAGGCTATTTGCGTGCCATGCATGGCGTTACCCCCGTGAGCGGTACGCATTTACACATTGCCGCGTTTGATTTGGCGCGCGGGCCCGATGGCAACTGGGCCGTGGTGTCGCAGCGTACGCAGGCACCCTCTGGCTTGGGCTATTTGCTAGAAAACCGCTTGCTCATTTCACGCCAGTTTCCGCAAGCGTTTGAGGCGATGCATATTCAGCGTTTGGCAGCCACTTACCGCATGTGGGTGGAGTCACTCAAAGCGCACAGCCCAGAAGGGGCCAACGCTCATGTGGCCTTGCTCACACCGGGTCCCTACAACGAAACCTATTTCGAACACGCCTACTTGGCGCGTTACCTCGGTCTGACCTTGGTCGAAGGCCATGACCTGACGGTGCGTGACGAACGCCTTTACCTGCGTACCCTGCGTGGCCTAGAGCCCGTGCATGTGCTGCTCAAGCGTTTGGACGATGAGTTTTTAGACCCGCTTGAGCTGCGCTCTGACTCCACCCTTGGCATCCCTGGTTTGCTGCAAGCGGTGCGCGCTGGCAACGTGGTGGCTGTCTCTTATACACATCTGACGCTGCCGACGACTTAATAGGTG
>JAVLFR010000077.1:0-9457 GCA_046052785.1 Limnohabitans sp.
CTCTTGAAATTGAGTCTGTCGCCCCACACCTTGAGGCGTTGTTTTTTGTAATTTAGTTTTTTAAGACCATGACCAAACAAACCCATTCCTTCCAAGCCGAAGTCTCGCAGCTGCTGCACCTTGTAACGCACTCGTTGTACTCCAACAAAGAAATCTTTTTACGCGAATTGGTGTCTAACGCCTCAGATGCATGCGACAAGCTGCGCTACGAAGGCCTGAACAACGACGCCTTATTTGAAGGACAGTCGGAACTCGAAGTGCGCGTGAGCTTTGACAGAGCGGCCAAAACATTGACTATCGCGGACAACGGCATTGGCATGAGCCAAGAAGAAGCGATCGCCCATCTCGGCACCATTGCCAAAAGCGGCACGCGCGAATTCATGGGCAAACTCAGCGGTGACCAACAATCCAATGCCAAAGACCAAGGCAACTTGATTGGCCAGTTTGGCGTGGGCTTTTACTCGGGCTACATCGTGGCCGACCGCATCACGGTCGAGTCCCGCCGCGCTGGCCTCAAGGCCGAAGAGGGTGTGCGCTGGAGCAGCACAGGCACGGGCGACTTTGAGGTGGAGACCATCACCCAAGCCGAGCGCGGCACCCAAATCATCTTGCACCTGCGCGACGATGCCGAGGAATACTTGAGTGCATGGAAGCTCAAATCCGTCATCAACAAATACTCTGACCATATTTCTTTGCCCATCCGCATGCGCAAGGAAGAATGGAAAGAAGGAGAAAACGACCAGCCAGGCGAAATGGTGCTGACCGATGAGTGGGAAACGGTTAACCAAGCCAATGCGTTGTGGGCTCGCCCGAAGAAAGACGTGAGCGAGGCGCAGCACGCTGAGTTTTACAAACACATCAGCCACGACTTTGAGCCACCTTTGGCTTGGAGTCACAACCGCGTAGAGGGCAGTACCGAATACACGCAGCTGCTCTACATCCCCGCGAAAGCGCCGATGGACTTGTTCAACCGTGACAACAAAGCGGGCTTGAAGCTGTATGTCAAGCGCGTGTTCATCATGGACGATGCACAAGCACTGATGCCCTCATATTTGCGCTTCATCAAAGGGGTGGTGGACTCAGCCGATTTGCCACTCAACGTGAGCCGCGAGCTGCTGCAAGAAAGCCGCGATGTGAAGGCCATTCGCGAAGGCAACACCCGCCGGGTGCTAGCCGTGTTGGAAGACTTGGCCAAATACGACCAAGCGCCCGTGGCAGGCGATGAAGGCGTCACGGACGTGCTGAGCGACGAAGACAAAGCCAAGCAGGGCAAGTACAGCCAGTTTTACGCCGAGTTCGGTGCGGTCCTGAAAGAAGGTTTGGGCGAAGACTTTGCCAACAAAGACAAGCTGGCCAAGCTGTTGCGCTTTGCCAGCACCCACACCGACAGCATGAGCGTGTCCTTTGCTGACTACAAAGCACGCATGAAAGAAGGCCAAGAAGCGATTTATTACATCACGGCTGACACCCTGGCCGCCGCCAAAAACAGCCCACAGCTCGAGGTGTTCCGCAAAAAGGGCATCGAGGTGCTGTTGATGACTGACCGTGTCGATGAGTGGGCTTTGAACTTTGTGCAAGACTTTGAGGGCACACCCTTGCAGTCGGTGGCCAAAGGGGCTATGGACTTGGGTTCCTTGCAAAACGAGGCCGAGAAGAAGGCGGCTGATGATGCGGCCGAGGCTTTCAAACCCGTGCTGGCCAAACTCAAAGAAGCGCTCAAGGACAAAGCCGAGGATGTGCGCGTGACCACCCGTCTAGTAGATTCTCCCGCTTGTTTGGTGGTCAAAGACCACGGCATGTCGATGCAACTCGCGCGCATGCTCAAACAAGCTGGCCAACAAGCACCTGAGGTCAAGCCCGTGCTAGAAGTCAATGCCGACCACGCTTTGGTCAAGAAGCTCAGCGGCGATGCCAACCCCCACTTCAACGACTTGGCGCACATCTTGTTTGACCAAGCCCTGTTGGCTGAGGGGGGGCTGCCCGAAGACCCTGCCGCCTATGTGAAGCGGGTCAACGCGCTTTTGGTGTAAAACACGGTCCATGACACACATGGACCGACACGACCTGACTTCGTTAGACGATTTAAAGGCCAACACGCGCGTGTTGGCCTTTGATATTTTTGGCACCGTGGTGGACTGGCACAGCAGCATCGTGCGTGAGATGCAGGCGCTCTACCCCTCGGTCGATGCCAATGCGTTCGCGCTGGCTTGGCGCTCAGGCTATCAACCTGCCATGGCCCGTGTGCGATCTGGCGAATTAGCTTGGACGCGCATTGATGACTTGCACCGATTGATTCTGAATAATTTGCTGCCACAGTTTGGTTTGTCGCACTTGAGCGAATCCGAGCGCGTTCATCTCAACCGTGTTTGGCATCGTTTAGACGCTTGGCCTGACAGCGTGGCTGGTTTATTGCGCTTGAAGTCGAAGTTCATCATTTGCACTTTGTCGAATGGCAACCTAGGCTTGCTCACCCACATGGCCAAACGTGCGGGTTTGCCTTGGGACTGTGTGTTGTCTGCGGAGGTGTTTCGGGCTTACAAACCCGACCCTGCCGCCTACCTTGGCGTGGCACAGGTGTTTGATTTGCAGCCTCATCAAGTCATGCTGTGCGCGGCGCACCAAGATGACCTTGCCGGTGCACGCGCCTGCGGCTTGCGCACGGCCTACATCGAGCGCCCCTTTGAGTTTGGTGCGGCGCAACCCAAAGACGTGTCACCTCACATCGACAATGATGTGCATGCGCGTGACCTGCATGCGCTGGCTGACTGGCTAGATTGTTAAACGCTCAAGGGCGCTTCTTGCATGGCCTCACACTGCTCGATGAGCATATGCGTTTGCCCTGCCCAATAGTCGCTGCTGCCAAACCATGAAAAGTGCTGCACAAAGGCTGGGTCATCTTTGCGCCTGGCCAACCATGCGCTGTAGTGGATCAAGCGCAAGGTGCGCAAAGGCTCTATCAAGCCCAATTCGCTGCGATTGAGTTCGCGCATTTGCGCATAGCCATCCACCAGTATTGAGAGCTGCTGGGTGCGCTGGGCCCGATCGCCACTGAGCAGCATCCACAAATCTTGAATGGCTGGGCCCATGCGGGCGTCATCCAAATCCACGAAATGCGGGCCACCATGGGGCAAGTCTGTGGGCGTCCACAAGATATTGCCGGGGTGGCAATCGCCATGCAGGCGAATTTGGTGTGCGGGGTGCTCGGCAAATTTTTGCATGGCCAAATCAATGGCTTGGTTGCAAGCGCTCAACCACTCCGTGTGTTGGTCCAAGGGTATCAACTGGTTCTTAATTAACCAATCGCGTGACGCCACCCCAAAGGTGCTGACGTCCAGGAAGGGGCGCGACAGGAAGTCATGCTGAGCACCGACATTGTGAAGTCGCGCGATGAAGCGGCCAATCCACTCCAACACCTCAGCGTCGTCTAGCTCTGGCATGCGCCCGCCACGTCGTGGGCTGACACTGAACGCGAAGCCATGCGCATGGTGCAAGGTCTGCCCGTGCAAGTCCAGCGGGCCCACCAATGGCACTTCCTCGGCCATCAGCTCAGCTGCAAAGCTGTGCTCTTCTTCGATTTGGGCATCGCTCCAGCGCTCGGGTCTGTAGAACTTGGTGACGACAGAACTGTTGTCATCCAACATGACTTGATACACACGGTTTTCATAGGAGCTCAAGGCTGTGAGTCGTCCGTCAACGTTTAGCCCCAACGCCGACAACGCATCAAGCACCACATCGGGCGTGAGCGATTGATAAACGTGGTGCGTGGGGGGCTTGTCAAACACCCCACACCACCTCTTTGTCCTCAGCCTGTGCACGTCGCAGCATGTCAATGAAGGGGACCACGCGTTGTTTCAAACTGATGCTGCGAGGGCCGTCAACGGCAGGTCTTGCAGCTTGCGCATCTGCGCCCTGTAGTTCGGCACTTGCAAGCTCTTGGTGCGCCAGTTCTTCCAAAGCCACCGCAGCTTGAAGGGCGGCAATGGCAGCGTTCATTTCTGTGGGCAAGATGATGCCCTTGGCCCCAGGGTCCTTGCCTATGAGTCGCAAGATTTGCTTGCCTTGGGGCTCAAGCATGATGAGATCACCCGTCGCTTTGGATTTGAATTTGTACAGCATAGGTCCATTGTGCGCTCTTGTTTAGGCACTGAATTGTCTTTTGTTAAGCTGGCTTCAGCCAGGCGTCGACCACCTCATGAAATGCCTCAGGTTGTTCAAACATCACCCAATGGCCCGCATGGGGCACACGGGTAAATGAGGTCATGCCTGTCAGCACATTCGGCACTTGCTTCAAGGTGTTGGCATACAGCGCGTCTTGGTCGCCCCACACGCCGTGCACAGGACATGTCCATCGTGATTGCACTTTCACCAAGATATCGGTTCGTGCGATGCGCCTTCTACGCAAACGGTCACGTGACACATTGGCATGTTGCAAGTCAATCACCTCATCTGTCACGCTTTTCGGATGATGCAACATCATGGCGTTCAGGTTGTGTCGGTGTACCTCGCGCTGCGCCGCTAAATCCATAGTCGTCGTCATGCCGTGCATCGGTAACTCTTTGCCAAACAGCCCCAGCCCCGGCACACCCACCAAGATCAACTGGCGGATACGTGACGTGTGTTCTGCCGCCACCAAACCCGCTAGCATGCCGCCAAATGAGAACCCCATCACATCGACGGCCACCCTGTGAAATGTTTTTTCGAGTATTTGGTTGATAAAGGGCACCAATCCGTCGGCATCTGTCACGCCGGCCGGCAAGCTCGAGTCGCCAAATCCGGGTATATCCAGCGCCCATACCTGCCGATACTGGGAGAAATGTTCAACATTGCGCAGCCAGTGTGTCCAACTACCCGATCCGCCATGCAGCAAAACCAGGGGTGTTTGGCCTGCATCACCCTCGCCAAGCCCCCACACATGCCACACGACATCGCCCCAAGCATAACTTTGCTCCATGCGTTTTGACAGGGCTTGAACGCGGCTAATTTCCATTTAAATTCTTCCCATAAAAAAGCCCACTGAAAAATTCAGCGGGCGTTTTATGTGGTTGCGCGAGTAGGATTTGAACCTACGACCTTTGGGTTATGAGCCCAACGAGCTACCAGGCTGCTCCATCGCGCGTCAAGAAGATTAGTATAACCTATTAAGCTGCTGTTTCAGTAGAAGCAGCCTCAGAAACTTCAGGGCGATCTACCAATTCAACATAGGCCATGGGTGCGTTGTCTCCCACGCGGAAACCCATTTTCAAGATGCGCGTGTAGCCGCCTGGACGTGTCTTGAAACGAGGGCCCAATTCGTTGAACAACTTCACCACACTGTCGCGATCGCGCAGGCGGTCAAATGCCAAGCGGCGGTTGGCAACAGTCGGCACTTTGGCCAAGGTGATCATCGGCTCAATCACGCGACGCAATTCTTTGGCCTTGGGTAATGTGGTTTTGATGGCTTCGTGCTCAATGAGCGAGTTCATCATGTTGCGCAACATCGCCAAGCGGTGTGAGCTCGTGCGATTGAGTTTGCGAAGTCCGTGTCCGTGACGCATTTTGATTCCTTTGATATTTTGCCGGCCGCCGTATCAGGTACGGCCAGGGGACTTTAAAGTCGATGGTTTTAAATTAACGACGCTCTAAACCGGCAGGTGGCCAGCTTTCGAGTTTCATACCCAAAGTCAAGCCGCGTGAAGCGAGCACTTCTTTGATTTCGTTGAGAGACTTGCGACCCAAGTTAGGGGTCTTGAGCAACTCGTTTTCAGTGCGCTGAATCAGGTCACCGATGTAGTAGATGTTTTCTGCTTTCAAGCAGTTGGCTGAGCGAACAGTCAACTCCAACTCATCGACTGGGCGCAACAAGATCGGATCGAACTGCTGACCACCGCGAGGTGCTGCAGCTTCCATGATGCCGTTGATGGCATCACCTTCCAACTGTGCAAACACAGCCAATTGCTCAACCAAGATCTTTGAAGAGGCGCGTACGGCGTCTTCGGCAGAAATGGCACCATTGGTTTCAATCTCCATGACCAAGCGGTCGAGGTCGGTACGTTGCTCCACACGCGCGTTTTCTACGCTGTAGCTCACGCGGCTGACAGGTGAGAACGAGGCGTCCAACACAATGCGGCCAATCGACTTGCTGGGCTCTTCGCCGTAGCGACGCACAGTGCCAGGGACATAACCGCGGCCTGTTTCGACTTTGAGTTGGATGTCAATCTTGCCGCCTTGCGACAAATTAGCAATCACATGCTCTGGGTTGATGATTTCAACGTCATGGGGGACTTGAATGTCTGCAGCCGTGACAGCACCTTCGCCGTCTTTGCGCAGGCTCAGCGTCACTTCGTCGCGGTTGTGCATTTTGAACACAACACCTTTGAGGTTCAACAAAATGTTGACCACGTCTTCTTGCACGCCGTCGATTGAGGAGTACTCATGCACCACGCCTGCGATGGTGACCTCGGTCACTGCGTAGCCAACCATCGAAGAGAGTAAGACACGACGCAAGGCGTTGCCCAAGGTATGTCCGTAGCCACGTTCAAACGGCTCCAAGGTGACCTTGGCGCGGTTGTGACCCAATTGCTCGACATGAATATTTTTTGGTTTCAGCAAATTCGTTTGCATTCAGATTTCCTATCAATACCCCCGGTTCGTTACACCGGTAAGGCTGGGTTTCTGGACCACGTGACGTGAGCAGGCCACGTGGGGTGCGTTAGGTTGAAAACTTCAACCAGGATTAACGCGAGTAAAGTTCGACGATCAGAGATTCGTTGATGTCCGCAGCGAATTCGTCACGGTCTGGGGTCTTCTTAAAGACGCCTTCAGCTTTTTCGAGGTTGACTTCTACCCAAGCAGGCATGCCCACTTGTTTGGCCAATTCAAGAGCTTCCAAAACGCGACCTTGCTTTTTAGACTTTTCACGCACGGCGACGACGTCACCAGCTTTCACCAAGTAAGACGCGATGTTGACTTGATGACCGTTCACCGTGATGGCTTTGTGTGAAACCAACTGACGGGCTTCAGCGCGCGTTGAGCCAAAGCCCATGCGGTAGACCACATTGTCCAAACGTGTTTCCAAAATGGTCAGCAAGTTGGCGCCAGTGTTGCCTTTTTGGCGGTCTGCAGCGGCGAAGTAGCGGCGGAACTGACGCTCCAACACACCGTACATGCGTTTGACTTTTTGCTTTTCGCGCAATTGCAAGCCGAAGTCAGATGTGCGCTGACCCGATGTGCGGCCGTGTTGACCTGGTTTGCTGTCGAATTTGCACTTGTCGCTGATAGAGCGACGAGCGCTCTTGAGAAACAAGTCAGTGCCTTCACGGCGAGAGAGTTTGGCCTTGGGGCCTAGGTAACGTGCCACTTGAATTTCCTTATCTAATCAGCTGCTCGCTAGAAGCGAGGAGCCGCTGGGGGTTGGCCAGCGGCGGTGGGCTTGTGGTTAACCGTAAAAAAGCGAAGGCGCTTAGATACGACGACGCTTTTGTGGACGGCAGCCGTTGTGAGGCACCGGTGTCACGTCAGCAATCGAGTTGATGCGAATGCCCAGTGCGGCCAAGGCGCGCACTGAAGATTCACGGCCAGGGCCGGGACCTTTGATCTCGACATCAAGGTTCTTGATGCCTTGATCAACGGCTGCGCGGCCCGCAACTTCCGAAGCCACATGGGCCGCGAAAGGTGTGGACTTGCGTGAGCCCTTGAAACCTTGTCCACCAGACGAGGCCCAAGACAAAGCATTGCCTTGGCGGTCGGTGATGGTGATGATGGTGTTGTTGAACGACGCGTGCACGTGCGCGATGCCGTCAGCAATGTTCTTACGAACCTTTTTACGAACGCGTGAAGCTGCGCCGCTGGGAGATTTAGCCATTGTTCAGTCCTATTATTTCTTCAACGACTGGGCTGCTTTACGCGGACCCTTACGTGTACGTGCATTGGTACGCGTGCGTTGACCACGCATCGGCAGACCACGACGGTGACGGAAACCGCGGTAGCAACCAATGTCCATCAAACGCTTGATGTTCATGGTGGTCTCGCGACGCAAGTCACCTTCAATCGTGAATTCAGCGATCTGGTCACGGATCTTTTCGAGGTCCGAGTCAGTCAGATCTTTGATCTTCTTGGTGTAATCAATGCCAGTTGCTTCGCAAATTTTGCGAGCGCGTGTGCGACCAATACCGAAGATGGCAGTTAAGCCGATTTCGGTGTGTTTGTGTGGCGGAATATTAATGCCAGCGATACGTGCCATGTGCGTCCTCTTTTAACCAGTTAAATCAGCCTTGACGCTGTTTGTGGCGTGGCTCTGTACAGATCACACGAACCACACCCTTGCGACGGATGATTTTGCAGTTGCGACAAATTTTTTTGACCGAAGCCGAAACTCTCATTTCACTCTCCTAAAACTCATTTAATTTCACCGCCAGAGACGTGAAACACGATTTTTACTTAGCCCGTTAGAGCGTTGTTTTGAAACTTGCCTTTTTCAACAACGAGTCGTACTGTTGACTCATCATGTAATTTTGTACTTGGGCCATAAAGTCCATGGTGACCACCACAATGATGAGCAACGAAGTACCACCGAAGTAGAAAGGCACGTTGTATTTCAAGATCAAAAACTCAGGCAACAAGCACACGAAGGTGATGTAGATCGCACCTGCAAATGTGAGTCGAACCAAAATTTTGTCAATGTATTTGGCCGTTTGGTCACCAGGACGAATGCCTGGGACGAACGCGCCGCTCTTTTTGAGGTTGTCAGCTGTTTCCCGGCTGTTGAACACCAAGGCCGTATAAAAGAAACAGAAAAACACAATCGCCCCTGCATACAACATCACATAGACAGGTTGTCCAGGTGCCAAGGCTGCAGAAATGTCTTTGAGCCAACGCATGCTGTCGCCTGAACTGAACCAGCTCACCACAGTTGCGGGCAGCAAAATAATGGAAGAAGCAAAGATGGGTGGAATCACACCAGCCATGTTCAACTTCAAAGGCAAGTGCGACGACTGGCCTCCGTAGACTTTGTTGCCAACTTGGCGACGCGCGTAGTTGACCAAAATTTTTCGTTGACCACGCTCAACAAACACCACAAAGTACGTGACCAAACCCACCACAACCACGATGAGGATGGCCGCCAAAATGCTCATCGCACCCGTGCGCACCAACTCAAGCAAGCCGCCAATTGAGCCGGGCAATCCAGCAGCGATACCTGCAAAAATCAAAATCGAGATACCGTTACCCAAACCACGTTCGGTGATTTGTTCACCCAGCCACATTAAAAACATGGTTCCTGCGGTCAAACTGACCATGGCTGTCATGCGAAAGCCAAAACCAGGCACATTGACTAGGCCAGCAGAAGCTTCGAGCGCCAATGCGATGCCCATGGACTGAAACATCGCCAAGCCCAGCGTGCCAAAACGGGTGTACTGCGTGATTTTGCGACGACCGGCTTCGCCTTCTTTTTTGAGCTGCTCTAAAGAAGGCAAAACATAGG
>JAVLFR010000078.1:0-3513 GCA_046052785.1 Limnohabitans sp.
GATGAATCGATGTTGAAATAAAGGCAATCATGAGTCCGGTTAGAACAATTGCCTTGCGGGGATCTATCACACGCCAAATGCGCCACATAGTAATTTCCTTTCTTAACTCACTTGAGAAATAACGGTATATACAGAAGTCCTCACGCCATCAAGCGTGGTCATAGATTCCTCTGCACCAGGAAGCCAACTGCGCCAATTAAGAACGAACAGTTGCCCGACTAGAGCGATCACCATGAACACAATGAAAAGCATCACGAAAATGATTCCATAGCCCTGGTAATGGTCCATGGGGTCACTCGTTGTTTTGCCATCGTTCGGATTAGTCATACATACCTCCTTGTTATGGTTCGGTTAGAACCAGGGACGCCAGATCCACACCAAGCTGTGTGCGAAAAAAGCTCCTGCGGCCCACAACAGGTAACCCTGTATGTAGTACGTATGGAACTCTTGGGCTTCTGCGTCTGTCAGCCCTGAGGGGTTAGCTGCATCAGTCATAGTTTTTGCCTCTTTCAAAAAGCCTTACGGCAACTCCCTGAACCCTTGCGGGTACAGGACGGACTGTTGCGGCTGTGACACCGCAACAGGTGGACCCTCGGCCAGGCCGAAGGATTGGTCGGTCCCACGAATTCAGACACGCATCTTTCATGCATGCGCACCCTCCTTCGCTTGACCGAACAATTCTGTGAATCTTTGCGCTTCAACATGCGAGCGACCGGTTTCTCTCGCATCGCGTTCCGCTTGATCTCGCATGCGCTTCGCTGCTGAGATTCGTACCAATACGGGTTGCTGTTCCAGCAAAGCATCTAATCTGTCTTGCGCCTCTGGCTCCCAAGGGATGGTGGTATTGGGCGCAGAGCGACCCAAGGTGCCTTCAATCTTGTCCATCTCTGTTCCGAGGGGCAGGATATGGAAGAGCGCATCAAAGAGGCCGTTGCAAAATTCTTGGATGATGTAAGTGGCGCCGGCATAGCCCATGAAGGGCGTACCGGTGTGACGGCGAATGATGGGCAGCGGAAAACTGGCGGGGATGAAGCTGGTTTTCATCATGCCGCCACCACCACATTCGGCCAAATAAATGCGCTCGTTGTAGCTGCCGTAGAGGATGAGCGGTGTTTTCTCGGTGACGAGTTTGCGCACTTCGGCGTTGTCGGTTTTGGCACCCGCCACACGCGAGATGGCAAAGTTGCAAGGCAGGCCCATTTCGTCTTCTAGGAAATGGCGAATTCCTCGTGTATAGGTTTCGTTGGCCACCACGCCAAAGTTGGCTGTGCCAAAAAAATCTTGTGTCACAGAGCGCCACAAATCCCAAATAGGTTTGATGGTGCTGTGCTTTTCTCTTTCGATGAAAGGCTCTGGATCCAAGCCCAGCAATTCGCCCAAAGAGCGCAAAAATTTGGTGGTGCTGTGCAAACCGATGGGCGCCTGCAAATAAGGCCGCTCTAAGGCTTCACACAGCATGCGACCGAACTCACGGTACATGCAAATGTTCACATCGGCCTCCACCAAGCGCGACACATCTGCGACGTGTGAGCCCAACGGGAAGACCATGTTCACCTCGGCGCCAATGCCTTGTACCAGGCGGCGAATTTCGGCCAAATCACTGGGGCAATTGAAGGTGCCGTAGCTCGGCCCAATGATGTTGACGCGAGGACGTTCGCCCTCTTTGCGTTCACGCTTGGGCACATGTTTGATGCCGTATTGCTGCCACAGCCAGTACATGGCTCGGTTGGCACATTGCCATTGGTCTTCGTCGATCGTGCGCGGCAAGAAACGCTGCAAGTTGGTGCCCTCGGGCGTCACACCCCCACCAATCATTTCAGCAATCGAGCCCGTGACCACCACAGAGGGCAGATCGGGGTTGAGCGTCGCGTGTGCACGGCGCATGGCGCCTTCGGTGCCTTCGCGACCTAGTTGCTCTTCGGCCAAACCCGTCACCACAATGGGCAACTCATGGGGCGGCAGTGCATCGGTGTAATGCAACACCGAAGTGACAGGCAAATTCTCGCAACCCACAGGGCCGTCAATGACGACTTGCAAGCCTTTGATGGCGGTGAACACATACACCGCTCCCCAATAGCCACCTGCGCGATCGTGGTCAAGAACTAGCATCAGATCATGGCCTCCGCTTTGCGTTTTTTGGCTTGCTTTTCGAGTTGTCTGCGTGTTTCGGCTTCAAACTCAGGACGGTTTTGCGGCACACCCTGCGAGGCCTCCCAAACGCCTGCGGCGTGACCCGTGCCCGTGTCACCAAAAAACGCTTTCATCTCATCAAAACGTGACTTGTTCGAAATTGCACCGTTGATGACTTGCGCCAATGAACCCGCTCCTGCTGGACCCATCAAAGGACGGGCAGAAATGAGGTTGGTGAAGTAAAGGCCAGGAATGCTGAGCTCTTTGGCCGCTTGCACCACCGGTGTGGTGCCAATCGCCAAATCAGGCTGCCACTCGTGGATCGCCGCCAAATCTTGTTCAAGGGATGCGCGGTATTGCACGTGCACACCCCGCGCTTGCAACCATTCGCAATCGGATGCACTCCAAGGGGCGCGGGGGCAAGCGGTTCCGACATAGCGCAAATCAGCACCACTCTCGACCAGCAAACGCGCCACCAACAACTCAGAGCCTTCATAGCCACTCAGCGTGATGCGGCCTTTGATGGGGGACTTGGCCAAACCACCTTTGATCGCTGGCAACATGATGTTTTTAACCATGTCAATTTGCGCCTGTGGCACATTGGCCGCATTGCCAATGGCTTGCAACCAAGCTTCGGTGCCGTCATACCCCACCGGAGCGGAGCCCACAATCGGACGGCCTGCAGATTCAAACTCGCGAATGCTGGCGGTGTAAAAAGGATGGATGGCAGCCACTGCCACACAGTCGAGGGCGGCATACAACTCTCGCCACTCGCGCGTGGGCACCACGGGGCCTGCTGCAAGCCCCATGGGCTCGAGCATGCGGCCGATGATCATGGGGTCCGCAGGGAACATTTCACCAATCATGGTGATGGTGGGTTTTTCAGATCGACCTGTGCGCGGCGCTTGCACGGGGCCCGCCAAAATTTCTTCACGCGCATACTTGAGCATGGCGCCTGCCAAGACATCTTTGGCTTCTGCGTGCGTCGGCACGCCAAAACCTGGCACATCAATGCCAATGATGCGAACCCCATTGATCTCTTTGGGCAGCAACTGCAAGGGCACACCACTGGCTGTGGGCACACACAAATTGATGATCACGATGGCGTCGTATTTTTCAGGGTCGGCTTGGTCGTACACCGACTCACGAATGTCTTCAAACAACTTGCCCGTGACCAGGGACTCGGAGTTGAACGGCACATAACCCACACTGCGCCGGGCGCCATAAAAGTGCGAGGTGAAAGTCAAGCCATAGACGCAACAAGCAGAGCCCGACAAAATCGTGGCCGTACGGCGCATGCGAAGGCCCACACGCAGAGAACCAAAGGCGGGGCACATGCTCTGCGGTTGGTCATGCGGACCCGCTTGAGGATCCACCGGATAG
>JAVLFR010000079.1:0-3840 GCA_046052785.1 Limnohabitans sp.
GTTCAGACTTGGCCATATAACACTCACTCTCAGACCAGGCTATATAAAAAGGAAGAGGACCTCTTCGCGTCATTTGGCCCAGGTCATATTTGACGATGCGTTCTCCCTTTTCTAGCTGAGCTCCCGCTGCCTTTAAATCGTTCTCCTGTAAATACATGTTTGCCTGCCGTGCGTGAAGACGCAGAATTAGTGGTGGTCCCTTACTGTCTTGGATGAGTTCGTCTGCCACGCGGTGTGCTTGATCGCGTCTTCCGTTGTCCCAGTGCCAATTGATGGATTTCCATTTCGCATCGCCGTTAGGTTCGATTGCGAGCCAAGCACGCAAAATCTTTTCTTTGATGTCTTTGTCACCAAGTTGAATGGCTGCCATGTATTTTTCGCGATACAGATCGCTCTGTTTTATCAGCAAGCCATTTGGATCGACTGGCAGGTCAGCAATCTTGCGCAAACGTTGAGTTTCTAGTGGCGACAGCACCAAGTCTGAGGCCTCATCAAGCTGCGCCCATGCCCACGAAGGAAAGGTGCAGGCGGCCACAAGCAACATAGCGCAAAGCTGAGAAAAAAAGCGAGACCACATAGAACACTCCAGAAACCCATTCCGCCAATCAGTTGGCAAATTGAGATCTAATTTTAGGGAGCTGACTGTCTTTGTGGCGTCTTATTTTTTTGTGGTCTTTTGTAAGCATCATCTTTTCGCAATGCACTTGGTGGACTCCCGGTCCATTTCGAAAAAGCCCGAATAAAACTCTTCTCATTTTGAAATCCCGCAGCCTCGGCGATTTGTTTGATAGGGCGGTGTGTGCGTAGTAACAAATCAATTGCGAGATCGCGCCGTACGGCGTCTTTGAGCGCTTGTAGCGATGCGTTTTCTTCTTTCAGCTGCCGGTGCAGCGTGCGCGCAGACATATTCAGCCACGCGGCCAAGTCTTCTGCGTTGCGGCAATGCTCGGGGTACTGGGCCAAGGTTTGGCGCACTTTTTCAACCAACAAGCGGTCCCGGCGGTAAGGACGCACGGTCAGCAAGAGCGCGCGCTGCAACATTTGCTGCAGCGCGGCTTCGTCGCGGCGAACGGGCAAGGCCAAGTAGCCTGCGTCAAACTGCAACGCGTTTTGGGGGGCATTGAAATGCGTGGGACCCTCAAACAACACGTGATAGCTGTTGGCATGGGCGGGTGGCGCAAAGCGCAAGTGCGTGGCGGTGAGGGGTATGCGTGAATCGGTCAACCAGCACGCCACACCCAGGGCATTACGCAGCACCGACACCACACACAACTCGCGAAACACGCCCAGCGCACTCACCTCATCGAGCTGCAGGGTCGCCACGCCGTTGCGCTCGGTGAGGGCGAGTTGAATGTCGTCGGTCAACAAGCCGTGGTGGCGGCACCAACGCGCCAACGCCACACCCAGCGTGGGCGAGGTGAGTGAGGCGCGCACGAGCATGCCATAGCTGCCCCATGGCAGTCGGCGGCTGAACCAGCCCAAGGCTTCGTCGTCCAGCGCTTGCATGGCAATGCCAGACATCAGCTCCATTTGCATGGCGGTGACGCGGGCATTGTTTTTATTGAGAAGATTTGGCTCGATTTGTGCCTGTGCCAAAGCCTCTTCGACGCTGAGACCCCGTTGCGCGTAAGCGGCGGCAATAGCCCTTATAAAAGCAATTGGCGTTTCGGCACGGCCCAATGCGGGGGTTCGCTCTTGGGGGGAGTTTGGAACAGTCATTGTCAGCGTTATTGTGGCAGGATTTGCAACCCGTATGACGCATCGCGGTGCGGTAGACGGCTTAAGCTTGACCGCAACGCCGCACGAGGACACACACGATGACTGTTTTGCATTCCCAGCTCAACCCCCGCTCTGCCGATTTCGCCGCCAATGTGACTGCCATGCGCGCGGTGGTGGACGACCTGAAAGCCCATCTTGAAAAAATTGCTGTCGGTGGCGCCACAGAGTCGAGCCGGGCGGCGCGAGCCAAACACCTCGCACGAGGCAAGTTGCTGCCCCGTGACCGCGTGCAGATGTTGCTCGACCCTGGCACACCGTTTCTTGAAATTGCGCCGCTTGCTGCGCTCAATCTGTACAACAACGATGCGCCCTGTGCGGGCTTGATTGCTGGCATTGGTCGTGTGAGCGGTGTGGACTGCATGATCGTGTGCAACGACGCTACAGTGAAGGGTGGCACGTATTACCCGCTCACGGTGAAGAAGCATTTGCGAGCGCAAGAAATTGCGCAGCAAAACAACTTACCTTGCATTTACTTGGTCGACTCGGGCGGTGCCAATTTGCCAAACCAAGACGAGGTGTTCCCCGACCGCGATCACTTTGGCCGCATCTTCTTCAACCAAGCCAATATGAGCGCCCAGGGCCTCGCCCAAATTGCGGTGGTGATGGGCAGTTGCACCGCAGGCGGCGCCTATGTGCCCGCTATGAGTGACGAAACCATCATCGTGAAAAACCAAGGCACTATCTTTTTGGGCGGCCCGCCTTTGGTGAAGGCAGCCACGGGCGAAGTGGTGAGTGCTGAAGACCTGGGCGGTGGCGACGTGCACACGCGCCTGTCTGGCGTGGCCGACCACCTCGCGCAAAACGATGTCCACGCGCTGGCGCTGGCACGCCAATGCGTGAAGAACCTGAACGCCCAAAAGCAACCCAACATCGCCACGCACGCACCGATCCCGCCGAAGTTCGACGCGCAAGAGTTGTATGGTGTCATCCCCAACGACACGCGTAAGCCTTTTGATGTGCGCGAGATCATTGCGCGCATCGTCGATGGCAGCGAGTTTGACGAATTCAAAGCACGTTTTGGAACGACATTGGTGTGCGGCTTTGCACGCATCGAAGGCATGCCTGTAGGCATCATTGCCAACAACGGCATTTTGTTCAGCGAATCAGCTTTGAAAGGCACGCACTTCATTGAGCTGTGCTGCCAGCGCAAAATCCCGCTGGTGTTTTTGCAAAACATCACGGGCTTCATGGTGGGTCGCAAGTACGAGAACGAAGGCATTGCGCGCAATGGCGCCAAGATGGTCACGGCGGTGGCCACTGCCGCTGTGCCGAAGTTCACGGTCATCATCGGTGGCAGTTTTGGTGCGGGCAACTACGGCATGTGTGGCCGCGCCTTTAGCCCACGCTTTTTGTGGATGTGGCCGAACGCGCGCATCTCCGTCATGGGCGGCGAGCAAGCGGCCAGCGTGTTGGCCACGGTCAAGCGCGATGGCATTGAGGGCAAAGGGGGTCAATGGAGCGCTGAGGAAGAGCAAGCTTTTAAAGACCCAATTCGTCAACAGTACGAGCTCCAAGGCCACCCCTATTTCGCCACGGCACGTTTGTGGGATGACGGTGTGATTGACCCCGCCGACACGCGCCGCGTGTTGGCGTTGGGCTTGAGCGCGGCGTTGAATGCGCCCATCCCTGAAACCAAATTTGGTTTGTTCCGCATGTGAGGGTAGATGAAATGACCACAACGTCTAATGCCGCATTGCGCATCACCCACCAGGGTGCTATTTGCACCATCACGCTTTGTCGCCCCGATGTGCGCAACGCCTTCAACGACGAAGTGATTGCCGAGTTGAAAACCGCTTTCATCGACGCAGGCCAAGCTGCTGATGTGCGCTGTGTCGTCCTGGCCGCAGAAGGCCCCGCGTTTTGCGCGGGTGCCGACCTGAACTGGATGCGCCGCATGGCCGATTACACGCGCGACGAAAACTTGGCCGATGCAAGCCAACTTGCTGCCATGCTGCGCGCGATTTATGAATGCCCCAAGCCCACCATCGCGCGCGTGCAAGGCGATGTCTTTGCAGGCGGCGTGGGACTGGTCGCTGCGTGCGATATGGCGGTGAGTGTGGA
>JAVLFR010000080.1:0-5073 GCA_046052785.1 Limnohabitans sp.
CCACTGCTTGTGCTGCCAACCGAAGAACCTGCCAGTGCAGCAAGTGCTGCGGAGGTGCCTGTTGCGGCGCCTCTTGAGTCGGCTTCGGTGCCTGTGGTGCTTCCTAAACCAGCCGCAGTCGGGGCTGCCTCAGCTGCTGCTTCAGCCACGGTGGCAAGTTCGCCTAGCTCACCCACGTCCAGCACTCCTGCTTTGGTGCGTCCGGCCAGCGCCTTGCCCCCTGCGTCAGCAACGGCACCCGCTGCCAACAAAGCCCCTTAACTGCTTCTTTTACCGCTTCGCACCCAGGGTCAAGGCTGCTTCGCGGCTGTTCACAAGTTCTTGGGCGTTTGGCGTTTGCAATGGCCACCCGCCCATGTGAAGCTGGCACAAGTCATACATGCCTTTGACCCATGTTTCACTGTCGTTCAAACAAGGGATGTAATGGAACACTTCCCCACCAGCATGCAGATAGGCTTCTTGTGCCTCTTGAGAAATCTCTTCCAAGGTTTCTAGACAATCGCTGGTAAATCCGGGGCAAACCAAATCGACGCGTTTGACACCTTGTTCAGCCAATGCAATCAAAGTGGGCTCTGTGTAGGGTTCCAGCCATTTGGCTTTGCCAAAACGAGATTGGAAGGTGACCATGTATTGCGCTTTATTCAACCCTAAAGCCTCTCCGAGCAAACGCGCGGTTTTGTAACACTCGCAATGGTAGGGGTCGCCCAAATGCAAGGTGCGCTCGGGCACGCCATGAAAGCTCATCACCAAACGTTCTGGCTGGCCGTGCGCAGCCCAGTGCGTGCGCACGCGTTCAGCCAGTGACCCGATGTAAGCAGGGTGGTCGTGGTAGTGGTTGATAAATCGAAACTCGGGCAGCAAGCGGCTGCTCAGTCCCCAGTGGTAAACCGCATCAAAAACGCTGGCGGTGGTGGTGCCTGAATATTGCGGGTAGGCGGGCAAAATCAAAATGCGCGTGTGTCCCTCTGCTTTCAGAGCGTCGAGTTGACTCGCAATAGACGGGTTGCCATAACGCATGGCGTAGCGCACGGTCACGTTGTCACCGTGGCCATTGAAAACTTCTTGCAAGGCAAGCGCTTGTTTGTGGGTCCAAATTTTCAGGGGCGAGCCCTCGTCGGTCCAGATGGTGGCGTACTTTGCGGCAGATTTGGCAGGGCGCACGCGCAAAATGATGCCGTGCAGAATAGCCATCCAAATCAAGCGCGGGATCTCGACCACCCGGTGATCGCCCAAAAACTCAGCCAGGTAGCGTCGCACCGCAGGCGCTGTGGGTGCATCGGGCGTGCCTAAGTTACACAGCAAAACAGCGGTGCGAGGGGCCTGACCATGGGTGAAAGGCGGCTCGGGAGTGAAAGAGGATTTGAACATGTGCGATATTCTCGCCCACCATGCTCAACATTTCCAAAATTCAAGCCATTTCCCTCGACCTTGACGACACTTTATGGCCTGTTTGGCCCACCATCGCGCGCGCGGAGGTGGTTTTGCAGGATTGGCTAGCATTGCACGCGCCGCAAACGGCCGTGTTGTGTGCCGACATAGCGCAGAAAAAACGCATCCGAGAGCAAGTCAATGAACGCTATCCAGATAAAGCCCATGACCTGAGTTTCCTGCGGCGAGAGTCGATTCGAGAAAGTTTGTTGTGTGCGGGCGAGTCCCCATTTTTGGCCGATGCTGCCTTTGAGGTCTTCTTTGCCGAACGCCAAAATGTCACCTTGTACGACGGGGTGCAGCAAGCCCTTGAGCGCTTAGCCGCGCGTTACCCTTTGGTGGGCTTGTCCAATGGCAATGCCGATGTGTTCCGCACAGCGGCCGGTCCGTATTTCAAAACCTCGCTCAGTGCCCGTGAGTTTGGCGTGGCCAAGCCCGATGTGCGTATTTTTCATGCTGCTGCGGCACAGCTAGGGGTGCCTGTTGAGGCCGTGCTTCATCTGGGGGATGACGCACACACCGATGTGTTGGGCGCTTTGAAAGCGGGCATGCAAACCGCTTGGATCAACACCCAAGACCATGGCTGGCCCCATGAGACGACCGCGCAGCCCTTCACCGTGCGTCACTTAGCTGAGCTGTGTGACCACGTCTTGGCCTGACCGCACAGCCCCCTCCAGCGTCGAAGGGTAGGGGCCAAGGATGTAGTCGCCGCAAGCCCATAATCCATCGGTCACTTTGTGCCCAGGCCTTAGAAGCAGGGGCGTGCAGGCGAGGGTGGCACGTTTTTCGACCACGGTTTGCAGCATGTCCAAATGGCTGAGCCCGAGTTGTTGACCCACTTGCGCCTGCACTTGGTGGGTCAAGTCGCTGCGCTCGGCGTTGCAGGCGCTGACCACCGCGGCTAACAAACCATGTTGCGCAGTCAGCGCGCCCCGATCAAAGACAAATTGCGCTGGGGCTTGCGCGTTGCTGTGTAAGGCCATCATGGGGCGAGGCAAGCCCTTGAACCCCGCATCTTTGCAATGCAAATACACCGTAGCAATTGCCGTATGCGTGAGTTTGCTACAGACATCGGCCCAGTGGGGGGCGATGTCTGCGCATAGCCGTGATGCTTCCCAAGCTGGACAGGCCAGCAGCACAGCCCGATCGGCATTGGCGGCTTGGTGCAAAGCTTGCAACTGAGCCGCCGAGATGCGCGTGCCGAGATGAAGGGCGGCGCCTTGCAACCTGAGCCATGTCAAGCAGGCATCTGGCAGCAACGCGCCCAAGTCAACTCGGGGCACCAAAAGGTCAGAAGAGCCTGTTGACCCCAAAAGCGCATCGCGTACCACGCGTAAAAAAACCGTGGCGCTGGCATCGCATAGAGGGGTGTTGAGTGCAGACAGGCACAAGGGCTCGATCAGCTCGGTCATGACACGCGGGCTCAGGCCAGAAGACGCGCCTAACTGGGCCACATTCATGCTGGGGTCGCACGCAAACGCGGCGCGTTGCCAAGCCCAAGCCGCTTGCATGAGGCTGGCTTTGTCCTTCCAAGTCCAGCCTTGAGCCAGCCCTAAGCCAACCAAAAGGTTGAGGGGGGAGGGCCAATCGGGCAACCTCAAACCTTGACCGTTGGCGAAACGCACATCAAGGGGGAGGCGCAGCAGCAAGTCGTCGGGGTTCAAACCCACGGTCCGCATGAGTGCCAAGGTGTCGTGGTAGGCCCCGATCAATACATGCTGACCATTGTCCAAAGGCTTGCCTGCAAACTCTTGCGGCAAGCTGCGTGCGCGGCCACCTGCGTGGCTGGCGGCTTCAAACAGCTGCACTTGCCAGCCCCTTTGGGTGGCTGCGACGGCCGCCGCCAGGCCTGCCCAGCCTGCGCCCACGATGGTGAGTTGCTTCATGCCCTTGGGTGTGACGTTCAGAAGCGTCCCAGCGCTTGCATCTTCCAAGCGAGCCAGAGCTTGTGCAGCGGGGTGAGGGCCACACGTTGGGTCAGTACTGGAAACTTTTTGGCCTCTATTTCGCGCAGCAAGGTGCGGTAAATGCTGGCCATCATCAGGCCAGGTTTTTGGTGCTTCCAATCCAGGGCGGGCAGCAGTGCCAGAGCCTCGTCGTAAAGCGCGTGCGCCCGCGCTGCTTGGAACTGCATCAGGGCTTGAAAACGTTCAGAGTCCAGGCGGTTCAGTAGTTCATGGGCTTTGACATCGAATTGCTGCAACTCGCTCACAGGCAAATAAATGCGCCCTCTTAGGGCGTCTTCGCCCACGTCTCGGATGATGTTGGTGAGCTGAAAGGCTTGGCCTAGTGTGTGTGCATAGGCCGTGGTGGCCGCATCGGTTTGACCAAAAATTTTGGCGGATACTTCGCCCACGACGCCTGCGACCAAGTGGCAATAGCGTGTGAGGTTGGGGTAGTCAAGGTAGCGGGTTTGTGTGAGGTCCATCTCACAGCCTTCAATCACCGATTGCAACGAGGCCTCTTCGATGCCGAACTCTGCCAAACACGGCCTGAGCGCTTGCGTCACAGGGTGATTGGGTTGGCCGGCAAAGGTTTGACGCACTTCGGTGTGCCACCAAGCCAGTTTGGTCGCCGCCACGCCAGGGTCGCTCACCTCATCCACCACGTCGTCGATCTCGCGACAAAAGGCATAAAAGGCTGTGATGGCCGCCCGTCGCTGAGGGGGCAAGAACAGGAAGGCGTAATAAAAACTGCTGCCTGACGCAGAAGCCTTTTGTTGAACGTAATCTTGAGGTGTCATGTGTGCCCGATTATCGGGCACCTTGGCAGGGTCGCGCCGACACCCTTACATGCGAATACAGCGCCAGGCGATGCGCGCCAAGTCAAGCTTTGTCAGTGTCGGACGCGCAAGTTGGCGGTGGTCTTCATCATCTGGGCGCGCATCGAGTTTGTCCAACAGGCACAAGCCTCCTTGCACCACCGCACGCAACTCCCAGCCCGCACGGCCTTTGACACGACGCACCAAAGGGGCGCCCTGCAGCATGAGGGCGCGTGCATAAGCCAACTCTTGCATGAGGGTGTGGCCCTGCGGCAGATAGTCGCGGCCTCGGCGCAGGTCTTCGGCGCGGTCTTGCCAAAAGTTAATCAGTTGCAAGGCGGTGCAAATGGCGTCACTGTGGGCAATAGAGGGGGCATCATTCACACCATACAAATGCAGCATCAAACGACCCACGGGATTGGCTGAGCGGCGGCAATAGTCCAGCAACTCGGCGCGGTTGCGGTAACCCTGTCCCACACGTGTGTAGACCACGTCTTGCTCAAAAGCGGTCAGCAAATCAAACAAGGGCTGAGCCGGCAAGTCAAAGTGTGCGATGGCCTGTTGCAGCGGGGTGAACACCTTGGGCCAGCGCACGCTGATGTGCGCGCTGTCGTGCAAGCAGTGCTCTAAGTCGGCTCGGTACTCGCCCAAGACTTCCAAGCGGTGGTGTGCGGGGTTTTGGCCCTCATCGGCCAAATCATCTGCCGTGCGTGCAAAGTGGTACAGCGCCACTACAGCGGGCCGAAGAGGTGTAGGACACAGCCAAGATGCGACGGGAAAGTTTTCGTAGTGGTCGATGCTTGACATAAGGAGCGCCATTGTCGTTCTAACTTGTAGGAACGAGGTGAATCAAGGTCGGCTACATTAATAACCAATCAGTCACT
>JAVLFR010000081.1:0-2366 GCA_046052785.1 Limnohabitans sp.
CCAACACCATGACGGTGAGAGCGCAAGCCATTGAGGTGACTACCGCCGAAGGCAACGCGGCGGTGGTGACGTCGGGTCTGCAAAACGGTGACCAAGTGGTGGTGTCAGGCGTCCATGTGTTGACGCCAGGCCAAAAAGTGACGGTATTTGGCGCAGCCAAGTGAGTTGAGCATGGACAATAAATTTAACCTGTCCAAATGGGCGTTGGACCATCCTGCGCTGACACGCTATTTGATGGTAGTCCTGATGTTGCTGGGCGTGGCTGCCTACTTTCAACTCGGCCAAGACGAAGACCCGCCTTTCACTTTCAGAGCCATGGTGGTGCGCACGTATTGGCCTGGCGCGACGGCCCAACAAGTGGCCGAGCAAGTCACCGATAAGCTTGAGCGCACCCTGCAAGAAGTGCCTTTTGCTGACAGGATTCGCAGCTACTCCAAACCTGGCGAATCACTGATCTTTTTTCAAATCAAAGACTCCTCCAAGCCCGCCGATGTGCCCAATGTTTGGTACACCGTGCGTAAGAAAATTGGGGACATCCGCTACACCTTACCGCCCGGCGTGCAAGGCCCATTTTTCAACGATGACTTTGGCGATGTATTTGGCGTGATTTATGCGCTTGACGCGCCTGGTTTTACCCCTGCCGAGGTCAAAAAATTTGCCGATGAGGTGCGTCAACATCTGCTGCGTGTGGCGGATGTGGCCAAGGTCGAGCAGTTTGGGGTGCAGGATGAAAAAATCTTCATCGAAATCCCACAAAAACGTTTGGCGCAACTGGGCCTGGATATAGGCAGCGTGCTGGCACAACTGAGCCAAGAAAACGCCGTTGAAAATGCGGGCACGGTGCAAGCCCCGCTCGATGTGTTGCAAGTGCGCATTGGCGGTCAGTTTGAAACCGAAGCGCAGTTGCGTGCCATGCCCATTCGAGGCAGCTCGGGCCAGCAACTCAAGCTAGGCGACATAGCCACCGTGACGCGCGGTTACGTGGACCCCTCCGCCGTCAAGGTGCACCACCAAGGCAAACCCGTCATTGCGCTGGGTGTCTCGATGGCCAAGGGCGGTGACATCATCGCCTTAGGTAAAGCCCTGCAAGTGGCGACCACACGCATTGAGCAGTCCCTACCTGCGGGCGTGCGCTTGTTGAAAGTTCAAGACCAGCCCCAAGCGGTGCAAAAGTCGGTGGGCGAGTTTGTGAGCGTGCTGATTGAGGCGGTGCTGATTGTGTTGGCGGTCAGCTTTGTGGCTCTGGGCTTGCACAAAGGGGGGCGCTACGGGTGGTACGTGGACATGCGCCCAGGCTGGGTGGTGGCCATCACAATTCCACTGGTGTTGGCGATGACGTTTTTGGCTATGAGCTATTGGGGCATTGGCCTGCACAAAATCTCACTCGGTTCGCTCATCATTGCCTTGGGGCTGTTGGTTGACGATGCCATCATTGCAGTGGAGATGATGGTGCGAAAAATGGAAGAAGGCTACGACCGTGTGCGTGCCGCCACCTTTGCCTATGAAGTCACGGCCATGCCCATGCTGACAGGGACACTTATCACGGCCGCAGGCTTTTTGCCCATTGGCATGGCCAAGTCGACCGTGGGCGAATACACCTATGCCATCTTTGCAGTGACTGTCATTGCCTTGGTTTTGAGCTGGTGGGTGTCGGTCTACTTTGTGCCTTATTTGGGCACTTTACTTTTGAAGGACAAGCCTCAGGGCACTCAAGGCGCTGAGCCAGAGCTGTTTGATGGCCCGTTTTATCGTCACTTTCGCACCGCAGTGACTTGGTGCGTGGAATACCGCTGGAAAACCATTGGCATCACCCTCCTCATTTTTGTACTCGGCATCGTGGGGATGGGCCGTGTGCAGCAGCAGTTCTTCCCAGACTCCAGCCGCCCCGAGATTTTGGTGGACTTGTGGTTCCCAGAGGGCACGTCTTTCAACGCCAATGAGGCGGTGACACAAGCGCTGGAGCAGCGTTTGCTCAAAGAGCAGGGCGTACAAAGTGTGAGCACTTGGATCGGTTCAGGCGTGCCGCGTTTTTATTTGCCCCTGGACCAAATCTTTCCGCAAACCAACGTGTCGCAAATCATTGTGATTCCAGAGAGTTTGGAGCGGCGCGAATCCTTGCGCTTGGCCTTGCCTGCTTTGCTGGCGCAAGAGTTTCCAGAAGCACGTGCGCGTGTCAAGTTGCTGCCCAATGGACCGCCTGTGCCCTATCCCGTGCAGTTTCGCGTGGTCGGACCGGACCCCAAGTTGTTGCGTTTACGCGCTGATGAAGTCAAGGTGCAAATGCGTGCCAGCACCGCCACGCGTGGTGTGAACGATAACTGGAACGAAGCCATCAAAGTGGTGCGCCTAGAGGTGGACCAAGCCAA
>JAVLFR010000082.1:0-1645 GCA_046052785.1 Limnohabitans sp.
CCAGCATGGGTGAAATCAAGTAATCTAATTTTTTCTTTTTTAATTTCAAAAACATTCCATGAAACTGATCAATATTTCCGTCAATGGCGCGACTCGCGTGGGTATTTTGGATGGCGAGCATGCTGTCGATTTGCTGGCAGTCCATGAGGCCAGCCCCTTTCTCAGTGCTAGCGACATCGCAACCTTAGGCAACACCACGCAGGTCATTTCGGCTTGGGATCATCTCAAACCCTTATTTGAAAAGGGTGTTGAACTCAGCCGCGCAGGCAAGGGCCGCACCCCCATTGAACAAGCAGCTCTGCTTGCGCCGATGACTCCCTCCACCATCTTGTGCTCGGGAAGCAATTATTTAAGCCACAACCAAGAAAAAGCCAACGCTGACACCAGCGGTAAAGAGCCTGAATTTTTCGTCAAAACGGGCGACTGTGTGGTGGGGCACAACCAAGCCATTGTGTGGGATCCTATTCTCACCAAGAAGCTAGATGGTGAAGTTGAGTTGGCAATTGTGATTGGCAAACCTGGCCGCCACATTGCCATCAAAGATGCACTCGACCACGTGTTTGGCTACACCATCGTCAACGATGTGACAGCGCGTGATCGTCAGGTTCGTAAGCGTCCAGATGGTTCTTATTGGTATGAACTGGGTCGCGGCAAATTGTTTGACACCAGTGCGCCCATGGGCCCTTGTATCACCACACGAGATGAAATTCCTGATCCTCAAAACATCATGGTTCGATCTTGGGTCAATGGTGAGCTACGACAAATCAGCAGCACCTCGCAAATGATCTGGACTGTCGCCGAGTTGGTTCACTTTTTCTCAGTCAACATGACCTTGCGCCCCGGCATGGTCATCATCACGGGTACTCCAAGCGGCACCGCATGGTCTAGCGACGAAGAGTTGGGCGGCAAGTGGACCGGTACGGATGGCATGGTGAAAGCCCAGGGTTATCTAAAAACGGGCGATACCGTTTTGTGCGAGATCGAAGGAATTGGCAGACTCTCCAATCCTGTAACTCTCTGAGAGAACATGGACAACCTAACCTATAAGAAGCCCCACCTGGGGCTTTTTTATTATGAAGAGGAAGGTTGCAGACGTGCGGTGAAGTCGGAACTGAGTGTTTGGTTTTGACCAATTGCTGGGTGTGCAAGCCATAGGTCTATGGGATGGCATGAGAATTTCATTGCTTTGAAATCCCGTCATTTTTTTGTTACAATTTGTGTCTTACAAATCAGGAATATGACTACACGGGTGGCATGCCTGTTTGCCAATTCTTGCTAATAAAAACCGAATATATTCCTCGATAGCTCAGTCGGTAGAGCGCCGGACTGTTAAGTCCGCGGCAATAGACAAACCCCAAAAATTTCAGCAAAAAAGTCGTTTAAATTCAACGACTTATAAGGCGCACTTAACCTAAAGCATCAATTACACGGTTATTACACGAATAATGCGTAGGTCTCTCATAATGTGGAAAGTTACATAATGTAACTGCTCAGTCGCCAATTCAACTTTTGACAAACTCGACGTCATTTTTACTCCGCCCTAATAACCTGGTTGTAAAGTCCAAAAACTGAGATTCTAGGATTGCTAACTTTTACGATTTCTTAATCCAAGAAGAGCCCGCCCACTATGTCGGAGCTCTTTTGT
>JAVLFR010000083.1:0-6890 GCA_046052785.1 Limnohabitans sp.
TGAGCGGCAGCCAAAGGCTCAAGCGCAGCTGCTGGCTCGCCTGTGGTCGGGGTCACGGCTTCGGAGGTGGGAGCTTGCGCAGCCATGTGAGCCGCTAAATGCGCGGCCGTGGTGTCGAGGTTTTCTGAAGGTTCTGACATGCTTTGTAGGGCTTGTGTGAAAGAGATGCAGCAAAGCTGAGGCCATGCGACCCTTTTTCAAGAGGGGTTTTGTAAAAATTTGAACGGGACAAAGCAAAGCGGGGCTTGGCCCCGCTTTGGGTGGGCAGCCCTTCAGGCCGCCGCGCCGATGGCTTATTCGACGCCGAGCAACTCGACGTCGAACTTCAAGGTAGCGTTGGGAGGAATGACACCACCCGCGCCTCGCGCGCCATAGCCGAGCTCTGGCGGGATGATGAGAGTGCGTTGGCCACCAATTTTCATGCCTTGCACGCCCTCGTCCCAGCCCTTGATGACCATGCCTGCACCTAGGGCGAAGTCAAAAGCGTCATGACGGTCGCGGCTCGAGTCAAATTTGGCGCCTTGCTCGCCGTCTTGATACAGCCAACCGGTGTAGTGCACGCTCACGTGCTGACCAGCGGTGGCTTCGGCGCCATCGCCCACCACTTGGTCGATGTATTGCAGGCCGGAAGGGGTTGTGTTCATGTCAAATCCTATGGGGTCAAATAAATTAACCCTTGAGTGTAGCCACCCCAGTCAAGCAAGTCAGAAGCGCTCAAAATTTTGCTTGCTAGGATTAGCGGTATCCGTTTGTTTGTTTTAAGAGTGTTGGCGTGCCATCACGGGCATATCTGCATTTAAGTTTTTTGGGAGATTTAGATGACTTCACGTCGTGACTTTGTATCGCATGTGGCTGCTTGTGTGGCGATGAGTTGGGGTGTTTTTTCTGCTGCCCAAGCGCAGACCTACCCCCTCAAACCTTTGCGTATCGTCGTGCCATTTGGCGCTGGCGGTGTCGCTGATTTGACCGTTCGCACGGTCGCGCAAAAAATGTCAGAGGGCCTTGGGCAATCGGTGGTCATTGACAACCGGCCCGGTGCGGGCGGGATTGTGGCGGCCGAGATGGTGGCCAAGTCAGAGCCAGATGGCTATACCTTGCTGCTCATGTCTAACGCCAACGCGGTGAGCGCGGGCTTATTCAAAACTTTGCCCTTTGACCCCGTGAAAGACTTCACGTCCGTGTCCTTGATGGGCACGTTTGATCTGGCCATTGTGTCCAGCACCGAATCGCGTTTTCAAAACCTGCCCGAGTTGTTGGCGTGGGCCAAAGCCAACCCAGGCAAGCTCAATATTGGCAGCATCAACATTGGCAGCACGCAACATTTGACGGCTGAGTTGTTCAAGTCGGTGGCGGGTTTGGATGCCCAAGTGGTCCCATACAACGGCACACCTGCAGTGATGACGGCCTTGCGTGGTGGGCAGATTGATGTGGCGGTGGAAGTGCTCAGCCCCGTCTTGCCGCAAATCAAGGGTGGCGCTTTGCGTGCCTTGGCGGTCACGGGACAAAATCGCAACACCGCTTTGCCACAAGTGCCCACCGCCAAAGAGGGCGGCGTGCCAAACTTGGTGTCGTCCTCTTGGAACGGTTTGGGGGTGCCTGCCAAGACCCCGTCAGCGGTGGTCGAGCGTTTGAATAAAGAAGTCAACGCCGCCCTGCAAAACCCAGCGGTACGACAAAAGCTGATGGAGCTCAATGTCGAGCCACACCCCAGCTCCGTGGCGCAAGCCCAAGACTGGTTGCAGACCGAAATCAAACGCTGGGGTGACGTGATTCAACGCGCTGGCATTCAAAAGCAATAAAAGGCACTGACGTGCTGCGCATCAACGAGTCTGAGGTTGAGGTGACTGCGATTCGCGCCCAAGGCGCGGGTGGGCAAAACGTCAACAAAGTCTCGAGCGCCATTCATCTGCGCTTTGATGTGTCGGCCTCGTCTTTGCCCGAATCTGTGAAAGAGCGCTTGCTTTGCTTGGCTGATCACCGGATCACCCTGGAGGGGGTGGTGGTCATCAAGTCGCAAGAGCACCGCAGCCAAGACATGAACCGCATCGAGGCCTTTGCACGTTTGCATGATTTGGTGCAAAGCGTGGCCAAACCGCCCAAGAAGCGCAAACCGACAAAACCAACCTTCGCCTCTAAGCAGCGACGCTTAGACAGCAAAAAAAAGACTTCGGCGATTAAGTCAAACCGAGGTCGGGTGGTTTAGTTGTTGGCATTGGCCCAGCAAACTTGCAAGTCGATGCCGTTTGCCTGGGCCGCCAAAATTTCGCTGACTTCGCAAACTTGCGCAGGTCATGTGGCATTTGAAGACAAGAGAAAATCCACGGCGATTGAGTTTGACCTTACAGCCACATGTGTCACGATTTTGAGATACAAACTCCCCACAATGACTTCGAATGCGAGGCATGCTGTTGTTTTGCTTTTTGATTGAGGTCCAAGTGGTTCAAGGTTTGAATGTTGTATTGATCATTGGCAGCGCCCCTGACGCCGTCAAAGCTAAAGGCTGGGACTTGTCTGGGTTTACAAGCTGCGTCGCCATCAACAATGCTTGGCAGATCACGGAGGATTGGGACTATCTGATCTATCCCGAAGACCTTCCTAGGGAACGACTACCGCCTGTCGCTTCTTTGGCCCATCGGCAGTTGGTGGCTGCCAATGACTTTGTGCCCCAGCAAAATCGTTTTGGTGGCTTTGTGTATGCGGGTGGCACCATGGCATTTACTGCAGGCTATTGGGCGTTGGGCGCGTTAAAGCCTGACGTCATAGCTTTTTTGGGGTGCGACATGGTTTATTCGGCTAAGGCAGGGGAGTCCAGTCACTTTTACGGACAAGGCCGACCCGACCCCTTGCGCGCGGATATCACCTTGCAGTCATTGGAGGCTAAGTCAGTGCGCTTCATGGCATTGGCCCAGTTGCAGCAATGTGCTGTGGTGAATTTGTCCGAGTTGCCTGATTCAAGATTGCTTTTTCCGCGCATCTCTATTTCTGCATTTCCTTTGCAACAGTCTCGCGAAGCATTGCTTCACCACTATTCAGGCGGTCTCGATGCAAAAGCTGTCACAAAGGCTTTGATGGCTGAGCAAGCGCTGAACTACATGGTGCCTTCGGGGCGTTATTGGGAAGTGATCCACCAGTTCGATCGTTTCAAACTGCGCGACATCGATGCCATGTGGCTTGATGCGGCTGACCACTCCATGGCCTAAGCTTTGGCTGCAGCAGTGTGGCTGTCGATCGGCGTCAGACTGTTGAGCCATTTCGTGGCTGGCAAAGACCATCGCTTTTCTATTTGTTTGGCTTGAGACGACCATGCTGACGCGTCATGGCTGCGTGCCGTTCGACAGGCCAGCACAATGGTGTTGCCCGCAGCGGTCGGCTTAAATGCCCAGACGGCCTCTGCCCCAAAGACAGCTGTGATTTTTTGCAAGCTATCCTCATAGCGATAGGCATGGCCAAATAAGTTCACTGCCATGAATCCATCGTCAGTGAGTAAATCGCGGCAGCCGCGGTAAAAATCTTGGCTGTCGAGCATGGGGCAGGCGGCTTCTGGGTCATACACATCTACCTGTAGCACATCAATTTTTTTATGCCACCTTTGACTGCTTGCCACGTCGGCCGCATTACCTAAGATCACTTGCAATCTGTGGTTGTCTGGCGGCAACTTAAACCAGCGTCGACAGGTATCCACGACGAGGGGATTTAATTCAATGGCGGTGGTTTGCATGCCTAAGGCATGATGACAAAACTTGGTCAGAGATGCTGCCCCCAGACCCATTTGCATGGCATGTAAGTGGGGCACCCGATCTAAATCCACAAACAGCAACCAACCCATCATGCGCTGGACGTATTCAAGGTGAATCTCAAAGGGTTTGCTGATGCGCATCGAGCCTTGCACAGCTGGCGTGCCGAGATGTAAAAAGCGCAAGTCCCCGTAGTCTACAAAGGTGGCTGGGGGCCAAAGGCCTTGTGCAAGCTTTTCGCCACGAATTGCGCGGGCTTGCTTTCTTGCCAGTAAAGCGCCCACCCCAAGTGCCAAAAGGGCAGCGATCAAAGCCACTATCAGGTGCTCAAACGCCCAGTCATTGAGAAATTCCATACTCAAAATTTTAGGCTGAGTCAGCAGCTTCGAGCATGAGTCTCTTTCTGCAGCGACGCGCGGCAGAAAGAGATCTTTGGTCCGTTAGGTTGAGATGTTCAAATTGCGTACGATCTTGCCGAAAAACTCATAGTCTTTTGCAATCACAGCATTGAGTGACTCAGAAGAGGTGCCTGTGCCCACCGCAGCAAATTCGGCGAGTCGTTTGATGGTGTCTCGGTCCTTGGCAACTTTGGCCATTTGCTTGTTGAGTTCGTTCACGAAGTTGTCTGGCGTGCCACGACGCGCAAAAAAGCCGTGCCATGTGCTGCCGATAATGCCGTCCTCATCAAGTCCAGGCCGGTATTCGTTGATGGTGGCGACGTTGGGGAGTGACTCGATCCGACTGCCCCCCGTGATCGCCAGCGCCTTGACGCCACCCGATTGCACACGAGGAACCGCTGTGCCTGAGCCTTCGAGAAACAGGCTCACTGTGCCTGACATCACATCGATGGCGGGGTTGCCGGTATAAGGAATGTGGTTAATCTTGATGCCCAGTTGCTGAATCCAATATTCAACAGCCAGGTGGGGATGGGAGCCGACACCCAAGGAGGCGTAGTCGAGTTTGTCAGGGTTTTTTCGGGCGAATTCCACCAGTTCCCTAAAGTTATTGAATGGGGCATTGGGCGTGGCAATCAACACATGCGGCAGCGTGCAAATTTGGGAAATGGCCGTGAAATCTTTGACTGGATCCAACTTGCTTTTTGGATAAACATGGGGGGTAATGCCCAAGATCGAGCGAACGGCGTAAAACAGTGTGTAGCCGTCAGCAGGACGCTGCATAACGGTGTCCCACCCGAGTGCGCCACCCGCGCCAGGCCGGTTTTCGACGACAAATGGTTGCCCTGTTTCTTTTGAGAGCTTGTCTGTGAAGATGCGCGCGACAACATCTACGTTCGCGCCTGGTGGAAAGGGTACAACCACGCGCACTGCTTTGTTGGGATAGGGGTCTGCGGCAAACACCTGGGGGGCACCCATCACGGCCGACATCCCCATGCCAACAACGAATGACCGCCGATCTAATTGCTTCTTGGATTCCATCTTTTGTCTCCTGGTTAGTTATGTTCTCAGCGTAGGGCTTGCGCAGGCAGGTCGTCCAATACCTTTTGTGACTTGCGCCATAACATTGTGAGATTGCTCGTAGGCCTTGAAAGTAAATCGTCCAACTAAAATCAAAGTATGCAAGCGCGTTTTCAAAATTTTCTGATACCTCAGAGCTTTATATCTGGGCCGTTCGAGTCGCGGCGTACCAGCATCATGAAATATTTTTTGCTGGTGGAGGCGCTCAGTTCAATCCCTTTCTATTTCATCAATCACCCCGACTACAACCACGCTTGGCATCTGTTGGGCATGACGGGACAATGGTTGCTGTTGTTTCTTCTCCTGAAGGGCTTCTCTTACAGGTGGGTGGCGCACACTAATATTTTGTGGTCCATCTGTTACGTCGCTGGCATTGCGCTTTTAACGGGGGGCATCAATTCACCGATCATGGTGTGGATCACGGGGGCCACCTTGCCTGCCGTGGTGTTGTTGAGTCGTTCCGCATTGATCGGTTGGTTGTTTGTGGCTATTGCGACCAACTTAATGTTATTTTTGCTCGGGCAACATGGCCTAGTTAGCAGCGCTGTCAACATGCAAAACGATGCCATGGGTTGGAACATGACCAGCAGGTTGCTTGTTACCTCTGTTATTTTGTATGTGATTCATGTCACAGAGCGTTTGCATCGTGTGCAAGTCGATGAGATGGACCAAAGCAATAACGCCCTAGAGAAAACACAACTCGAGTTGTTGCGGGTGCAAGCGCACAAGGACGAGTTCATTGCCTCGGTGGGCCATGAGTTTCGAACGCCTATGAGTGCCATCTTGGGGTTCAATGGCTTATTGCGTCAGCAAGTCGCGGCCAATCCAGAAGATGTCAAAGTGGTGGACTTGATTCGTACCTCCACAGAACAGCTGCTCCATGTGGTCAATGACATACTCGATTTCTCGCAATTACAGGCGGGGAAACTTGTCTTGCAAGAGGAAAGTTTCGCCTTGAGGGAGTCTTTGGCGGCCCTTGTCGCGAAATATGAAAGCAAAGCAATGGCCAAGGGTTTGTCGTTGCATTTGGAGGCGACGGCCGTTCATAACCTCTGGGTCAAAGGTGACAGGCTGCGTCTTGAACAAGTGTTGAAAAACTTATTGGACAACGCGCTTAAATTTACAACTGTAGGCAGTATTACATTGCGTGTTCAACCCGTGGGGGGCGGCGTTTTGTTTGAGGTTCAAGACACGGGCATTGGTATTGCTTCTGAAAAGCAACAAAAAATCTTCAACCGATTCGAGCATGCCGATGAGCAAACCAATCGAAAGTTTGGTGGTACCGGTTTGGGATTGTCGATCTGCGAGCGCTTGGTGACTTTGCAAGGCGGCACGATTGGCGTCAACAGCGCCCTGGGCCGCGGGGCGCGTTTTTGGTTTCAACTGCCTTTGCGCAGCGTGGCCGTTCAAGAAGCGAAAACCGCCGCCGAGATTGTGCGTGAATTGGCGGCACGCCCTTTGCGTTTATTGATGGTTGATGACAACGCCGTCAATTTGATGGTGGCGCGCTTGATGATGCAAAAGTTATTTCCCTCAGCCACTTTGGTTGAAGCGCAAAGTGGGGCAGAAGCCCTGGAAAAAATCAAATTTCAACGGTTTGACTTGATACTCATGGATGTCGTGATGCCAGACATGGACGGCATGCAAGTGACACAACACATCCTGTCTCTTATACACATCT